>NZ_JAUOPP010000014.1:0-113224 GCF_030547765.1 Colwellia sp. 6_MG-2023
CAACTAATTTCCACATGCCTTTTATCAGCTAGAGCTAGACTTAGAAATTGTACCAATTTCATTTTATTAAGTTGTGTGTGAGTTGAGGAATAAAAAAGCCCCTAGTAAATAAATACTAGGGGCTTTTAAGTAACTATAAAGTTAATTAAAAAATATTAATTAAGCTTTAACTACTACGTCAACTAATTTCCAGTTCTTAGACTTAGAAATTGGTGCAACTTCAGTAATAGTTACTAAGTCACCTTCGTTACATACGTTAGCTTCATCGTGCGCTTTCAACTTAGTTGAACGCGTGATGTACTTACCATATATAGGGTGCTTAACACGACGTTCGATCATTACAACGATAGACTTATCCATCTTGTTACTGATAACAACGCCTTGTAGTGTGCGGATTTTAGCTTCGCTCATTACTTACCTGCCTTTTCAGTGATGATAGTCTTAACACGTGCAATATTGCGACGTACAGTTCTTAGCAAATGAGTTTGTGCTAATTGACCAGTGCTTGCTTGCATGCGGTAGTTAAACTGCTCACGTAGAAGCTCTAGTAATTCAGCATTAAGCTCTTCAATGCTTTTTGCTTTTAGTTCACTAGCTTTCATTACATTACCGTCCTAGTTACGAAGGTAGTTTTAAACGGAAGTTTAGCAGCAGCTAAAGCAAATGCTTCGCGCGCTACTTCTTCAGGAACACCTTCCATTTCATAAAGAACACGGCCAGGAAGAATTTGGCAAACCCAATATTCTACTGAACCCTTACCTTTACCCATACGAACCTCAAGAGGTTTTTTGGTAATTGGCTTATCAGGGAAAACGCGTATCCAGATTTTACCTTGACGCTTAACATGACGAGTCATGGCACGACGAGCGGCTTCAATTTGGCGTGCAGTCATACGACCGCGCTCAACCGATTTCAAACCGAAAGTACCGAAGCTAACTGAACTACCAACCTGTGCAAGACCACGGTTACGTAATTTAAATTGCTTACGGAATTTAGTACGTTTTGGTTGTAACATTACTTATTCCTCTTACTTCGCTTTGCGGTTGTTCTTTCTTTTAGGTTTAGCCGCTGGTTGTTCTGCCACAAGTGGCATTTTACCAATGATTTCGCCTTTAAAGATCCAAACTTTAATACCAATTACACCATAAGTCGTGTCGCCACGCGCAATTGCGTAGTCGATATCAGCACGTAATGTATGTAAAGGTACACGACCTTCACGATACCATTCAGCACGTGCAATATCAGCGCCGCCTAAACGACCGCTAACTTGAACTTTGATACCCTTAGCACCTAAACGCATAGCGTTTTGCACGGCACGCTTCATAGCGCGACGGAACATAACACGACGTTCTAATTGACTAGCAATACTGTCAGCAACAAGCTGCGCATCCATTTCTGGCTTACGTACTTCAGCAATGTTGATTTGAGCAGGAACGCCGGCAATTTTAGACACAGCTAAACGTAACTTCTCAACATCTTCGCCTTTCTTACCAATAACAACACCTGGACGAGCCGTGTGAATTGTTACGCGGATAGATTTAGCTGGACGTTCAATAACTACTTTAGATAGTGAAGCGCGTTTAAGCTTTTCTTTTAAAAATTCGCGAACCTTATGGTCGCCGTCTAAGTTGCTAGCAAAATCTTTGCTGTTAGCAAACCAAGTAGACGCGAAAGGTTTCGTGATCCCTAGGCGAATACCGGTAGGATTAACTTTTTGACCCATACTAATATACTCCTAAGAATCAGACACAATCACAGTAATGTGACTAGTGCGCTTGATGATGCGATCGGCTCGGCCTTTCGCTCGTGGCATAATACGTTTCATTGTTGGACCATCGTCAATCATAATTGTTTTAACGAATAATTCATCAATATCTGCACCTTCATTGTGCTCTGCATTAGCAATCGCTGAATTAAGAACTTTTTTAACTAAGTCAGCAGCAGATTTGTTGCTAAACGTTAGTATTTCAAGAGCTTTTTCAACGTGTACGCCGCGGATTTGATCCGCAACTAAACGTGCTTTTTGCGCAGAACCACGGGCAAATTTATGTATAGCAATTGCTTCCATCTAACTTCCCCTTACTTCTTCGCTTTCTTATCAGCGACATGACCGCGATAAGTACGAGTTGGTGCAAATTCTCCTAATTTGTGACCGATCATTTCTTCGGTTACAAATACAGGAACGTGTTGACGGCCATTATGGACAGCTATGGTCAATCCGATCATCGTAGGGATGATCATTGAACGACGGGACCAAGTTTTAATTGGCTTTTTATTCCCGCTTTCCACCGCTTTCTCTACCTTCGTCAACAAGTGTAGGTCAATAAAAGGACCTTTCTTGAGGGAACGTGGCATGGTGATTCCTTAATTATCATTACTCTAATTACCGAAATTAATCGATAATTATGAGTATTTAGTTTAATGCACTAATTACTTAGTACGACGACGTACGATAAATTTATCAGTACGCTTATTCGAACGAGTCTTGTAACCCTTAGTTGGTACACCCCAAGGTGATACCGGATGACGACCGCCAGATGTTTTACCTTCACCACCACCGTGTGGATGGTCAACTGGGTTCATGGCAACACCACGAACAGTTGGGCGAACACCGCGCCAGCGTGAAGCACCAGCTTTACCCAGAGAGCGAAGCATGTGTTCAGCATTGCCGATTTCACCTAAAGTAGCACGACAATCTGCTTCGATTTTACGCATTTCGCCAGAGCGAAGACGTAAAGTAACGTAAGCACCATCTTTCGCAACTAATTGTGCGTAAGTACCAGCAGCACGAGCAATTTGCGCGCCCTTACCTGGTTTAAGTTCGATTGCATGCACAACACTACCTAATGGCGTGTTGCGTAAAGGCATAGTATTACCCGCTTTAATAGGAGCATCAACACCAGACTGGATAGAATCACCAGCTTTTAAGCCTTTAGGGGCTAAGATGTAACGACGTTCACCATCTGCATATAATACTAAAGCGATGTTAGCACTACGATTTGGATCGTATTCTAAACGTTCAACTTTCGCAGGGATACCATCTTTATTACGTTTAAAGTCAACGATACGATAATGATGCTTATGACCACCGCCAATATGACGAACGGTAATACGACCATTATTGTTACGACCACCAGACTTAGACTTAGTGTCTAATAATGGTGCGTAAGGCTTACCTTTATGAAGCTCTTTGTTTACCACTTTAACTAGGTGACGACGACCCGGAGAAGTAGGTTTACATTTTACAATAGCCATTTTAACTACTCCTATGATTCAGCGCCAACGAAGTCGATGTCACTACCTTCTGCAAGAGTTACGTAAGCTTTTTTCCAGTCGTTACGACGACCAAAACGAGCTCCAGTACGTTTTACTTTACCCTTAACATTAAGTGTATTAACACCTACAACAGAAACTTCAAAAAGCTTCTCAACGGCCGCTTTAATTTCAGCTTTAGTTGCATCAGTAGTAACTTTGAAAACAACAGTGTTGTTTGCTTCAGCTGCTACAGTTGCTTTTTCAGAAATATTTGGTGCTAAAAGCACTTTCAACAAACGTTCTTCGTTTATCATGCTAGTATCCCCTCGATTTCTTTAACTGCATCAGCAGTAATTAAAACTTTTTCGAAACCAACTAAGCTTACAGGATCAATTGCTGCAACATCACGAACGTCAACTTTATATAAGTTGCGTGCTGATAAGAACAAGTTCTCGTCAACTTCTTTAGTTACAATCAATACATCTTTAAGCTCTAAGCCTTTCAACTTAGCAACTAATTCTTTAGTTTTAGGTGTTTCTACCGAAAAATCGTTTACTACAACTAAACGTTCTTGACGAACTAATTCAGATAAGATGCTAGCAATAGCACCACGATACATTTTACGGTTAACTTTTAAACTGTGATCTTGAGGTTTAGCAGCGAATGTTACGCCACCAGAACGCCAGATTGGACCACGAGTAGTACCGGCACGAGCTCGGCCTGTACCTTTTTGACGCCATGGTTTTGCACCACCGCCGCTAACTTCTGAACGAGTTTTCTGAGCACGAGTACCTTGACGAGCACCAGCTGCATATGCAACTACTACTTGGTGTACTAAAGCTTCATTAAACTCACGTCCAAAAGTTGCTTCAGAAACTTCAAGAGCACCTGATGCGTCTTTTAATGATAATTCCATCACAAAATCTCCTGGACTAAGCTTTAACAGCTGGTTTGATGATTACGTTACCGTTGATAGCACCCGGAACTGCGCCTTTAACAAGCAACAAGTTACGTTCTGCGTCAACGCGAACCAATTCAAGGTTTTGTGTAGTAACGCGCACAGCACCCATGTGACCAGACATTTTTTTGCCTTTGAAAACGCGACCTGGTGTTTGACACTGACCTAACGAACCGTTAGATCTGTGAGAAATCGAGTTACCATGAGTTGCATCTTGCATGCTGAAATTCCAGCGCTTGATACCACCTTGGAAACCTTTACCTTTAGAGGTACCAGTTACATCTACTAATTTAGTTTCATTGAAAATCTCAACAGTGATTTCACTGCCAGCTTCAATATCGCTACCTTCATTTGCATTTAAGCGGAATTCCCACAGGCCACGACCTGCTTCAACGCCTGCTTTAGCGAAATGACCAGCTGCTGGTTTGTTAACACGGCTTGCTTTACGCTTGCCCGTAGTAACTTGAAGCGCTGAATAACCATCGTTGTCTACAGTTTTAACCTGAGAAACACGGTTCGCTTCAACTTCTAGAACTGTAACAGGAGTAGAAACGCCATCTTCTGTGAAGACACGAGTCATACCCACTTTACGTCCAACTAGACCTATAGTCATTGTTAAAACTCCTCTTAGCCCAAGCTGATTTGAACATCAACACCAGCTGCAAGATCTAAACGCATTAATGCGTCTACAGTCTTTTCAGTTGGCTCAACGATATCAATCATGCGTTTGTGAGTACGAATTTCGTACTGGTCACGCGCATCTTTGTTAACGTGTGGAGAAGTTAATATTGTAAAACGTTCTTTGCGAGTTGGAAGTGGAATAGGACCACGAACCTGTGCGCCAGTACGCTTAGCAGTATCAACGATCTCTGCTGTAGATTGATCAATCAAACGATGATCGAACGCTTTCAAACGAATGCGAATTCTTTGATTTGACATTTATCAAATCCCCTTTTAAAAGAACAAAAAAATACATCCCTCTGCTTCCTTATGTACTGGAAGGGGGTGTATTACTAAATAAACATTCAACGCAAAATTAGCGTTGCTGTATAAGGAAATAACTAATACGTTAATACCTTAGTTTGTTTACGTTTGAATGATTATCTTTATAAAACAGACAAAACTGTATAAACAAAACTACACCCAGTTCTCCTGAATGTGGTCGCGTATTATACATAAGATTAGAATATGAGCAAGTATTAATTACTCATTGCTAAGTTTTAAATATTCAGCCTGTTAACCTAATAGCGTTTCAATTGAATATTCATTACACTCGAAATAACTATAAAAAGAATTAACCATAATAATTATCATCATATAAAGAGGGGAAGGACATGAATAAACCTTGGTTTACTAATTATCCTACAAATGTAGCTCATGAGGTCGATTTAACCCGTTACACTTCATTAATAGACTTATTTCATGAAACAACGGCTAAATATCAACAGCAAACAGCTTTTAGTAATTTTGGCGCGGAACTGACCTTCAATCAGGTAAATAGCTTATCACGAGATTTTGCCGCTTTTTTACAAAACAAGTTGAATATTACCAAAGGCGATCGTGTCGCCTTAATGTGTCCAAATACTTTATGCTTCCCAATTGCTATGTGGGGCATTATTCGTGTTGGAGGAGTACAGGTAAATGTAAACCCAATGTATACACCGCGCGAATTAGAGCATCAACTTAATGATGCCCAAGTAGACACTATCATTATATTTTCTTCATCAACTAAAATGCTCGCTGATGTTATTGGCAAAACTAACGTAAAGAATGTGATTACCATTAATTTAGATGATTTAATCAACAAAGGGTTACCGTGTGAACCTATTGATGAGCGTTTAAGTCATACTATTAGCTTTACCGACGCCTTAGCTCAAGGAAAGAATAGTGAATTAGCGGAGCCTAAGCTATGCCAAGACGATTTATTGTATTTACAATATACCGGTGGCACCACCGGATTATCAAAAGGCGCTATGCTTAGTCACGGTAATTTAATTGCGAATATATTGCAGTATGAAGAATTTGCTAAAAATGAAATAGACTACGGTAATGATATTGTTATTACCGCGATTCCTATGTATCACATCTTCGCCTTAATGGCGAACACCCTAGCCTATTTTACCTTCGGCGCTAAAAATGTTTTAGTTACGAATCCTCGTGATATGCCCAGCTTTGTCGAAATATGGAAAAACACACCTGCAACAACGTTCACTGGAGTAAATACCTTATTTAACGGCCTATTGCACACACCAGGTTTTGATCAAGTAGACTTTTCTGCATTAAAGCTATGTATTGGTGGTGGCGCAGCCGTTCAACAAGCTGTGGCAGATAAATGGTTACAAGTCACTGGGACTAGACTTCAAGAAGGTTATGGATTGTCAGAAACGTCCCCCGTTTTATCATTGAATTTTGGTGCCACCATTAATGGTGAAGAAATCTATGTACCTGGTATCGGTATTCCCCTTCCTAATACTGACATATCTATTCGAGATCATAATGGTAATGAAGTGCCACAAGGTGAGGCTGGCGAATTATGTGCTAAAGGCCCACAAGTCATGTCTGGCTACTGGAATAATGATCACGCAACAGAAGATTGCATGACACTCGATGGTTATTTTAAAACAGGCGATGTTGCTATGCTCGATGAAAAGGGATTTTTCCATATCGTAGACCGTATAAAAGATATGATTAATGTCTCAGGTTTTAATGTTTACCCTAATGAAATTGAAGCGGAAATAGCCAACATGCCCGGCATTATAGAGTCAGCTTGTATTGGTGTAACGGATGAAAAAACAGGTGAAGCAGTTAAGCTGTTTGTTGTGAAAAATAAAGATGCCCAATATAGTAATATGACTGAACAAGATGTTATTGACTTTTGTCGCCAAGGATTAACAGCATATAAAGTACCTAAGCATGTCATTTTTATTAATGAAATTCCTAAATCTACGGTAGGAAAATTACTACGTAGAGAACTTAGATAATCTTTTAAAGCAACTTAAAAATAATAGCTAGGCGCATATTTACGATAAACCTAGCTTTTTTATTTGCTATTTCTAGTAATATTACTATATCTTTTTATTAATATTCCTATATATAAACAGAACGAGTGAACATTTACATTTTTTTTCTCAATGTTATATCGATCTTAATTGAGTAATGTTATACTCGCGCGCAAATTTTCAACAATTCTGTATTTTTGTTCTTCCTTTACTTATATAAAGTGTTAAGGAGAAAGAAAGCAGAATAGACCTTAAACTAAATAGAGTAAAACAATGGCAGATTTATCTAAGTACAGAAACATTGGTATATTCGCTCACGTTGATGCTGGTAAAACCACAACAACTGAACGAATCCTTAAATTAACCGGGAAAATCCATAAATCTGGTGAAACTCATGACGGTGAATCAACTACCGATTTCATGGAACAGGAAGCTGAGCGCGGTATTACCATCCAATCTGCAGCGGTTACATGTGAATGGAAAAAACACCGTTTTAACGTAATTGACACTCCTGGTCACGTTGATTTCACTGTTGAAGTTTATCGTTCATTAAAAGTTCTTGATGGTGGTGTTGGTGTATTCTGTGGTAGTGGTGGTGTTGAGCCACAATCAGAAACTAACTGGCGTTATGCTAACGACTCTAAAGTAGCTCGTTTAATCTTCGTTAACAAATTAGACCGTTTAGGTGCTAACTTTTACCGTGTAACAGACCAAGTTAAAAAAGTACTAGGTGCTCAACCGCTTATTATGACTTTACCAATCGGTGAAGAAGATGAATTCGTTGGTGTTGTTGATGTATTAAGCCAAAAAGCTTACATCTGGGACGAAACTGGTCTTCCAGAAAACTACACAATTGAAGATATTCCTGCTGACATGGTTGATGATGCTGCTATCTACCGTGAACAAATGATCGAAACTGCTTTAGAAGCAGACGAAGATTTATTAATGGAATACTTAGAAGGTGAACTTACACCGACTGAAGAGCAAATTAAAGCGTGTATCCGTAAAGGTACTAACGAATTAATGTTCTTCCCTACATACTGTGGTTCTGCATTCAAAAACAAAGGTATGCAACTTCTTCTTGATGCTGTTGTTGATTACTTACCTTGTCCTACAGACGTTAACCCTCAACCGTTAACTGATGAAGCAGGCGAGCCTACTGGTAAATATGCAATTGTTGATACTAAAGAAACATTCAAAGCGTTAGCATTCAAAATAATGGATGACCGTTTTGGTGCTCTTACCTTTATTCGTATCTACTCAGGTACATTGAAGAAAGGTGATACTATTCTTAACTCGTTCACAGGTAAAACTGAGCGTGTTGGTCGTATGGTTGAAATGCAAGCGGATGACCGTACTGAGCTTTCTGAAGCACAAGCCGGTGATATCTTAGCTATCGTTGGTATGAAGAATGTTCAAACAGGTCACACATTATGTGATCCTAAAGACCCTTGTACTCTAGAAGCAATGGTTTTCCCTGCTCCAGTAATTTCTATCTCTGTAACGCCTAAAGATAAAGGTGGTTCTGAGAAGATGGGTGTTGCTATTGGTAAAATGGTTGCAGAAGATCCAACATTCATGGTTGAAACTGATGTTGATTCAGGCGAAACAATCTTACGTGGTATGGGTGAGCTTCACTTAGATATCAAAGTAGATATCCTTAAGCGTACTTACGGTGTTGATTTAGAAGTAGGTAAACCACAGGTTGCTTACCGTGAAACAATCACATCAGAAATTGAAGATTCTTACACACATAAGAAACAATCTGGTGGTTCTGGTCAGTTCGGTAAAATTGATTACCGTATCAAGCCTGGCGAACCTGGTTCTGGTTTCGTATTCAACTCTGTAGTTGTTGGTGGTAATGTACCTAAAGAATTCTTCCCTGCAATCGAGAAAGGCTTCAAAGGCATGATGGAGACTGGTGTTCTTGCTGGCTTCCCTGTATTAGATGTTGAAATTGAATTATACGATGGTGGCTTCCATGCTGTCGATTCATCTGCTGTTGCATTTGAATTAGCTGCTCGTGGTGCTTTCCGTCAATCAATTCCAAAAGCTGGTGCTCAGTTAATTGAACCTATCATGGCTGTTGACGTATTTACTCCTGAAGATCACGTTGGTGATGTTATCGGTGATTTAAACCGTCGTCGTGGTATGATCAAAGACCAAGAAGCTGGTACTACTGGTGTTCGCATCAAAGCTGACGTACCTCTTTCAGAAATGTTCGGTTACATCGGATCTCTACGTACAATGACATCAGGTCGTGGTCAATTCTCTATGGAATTCTCTCACTACATGCCTTGTCCTAACAACGTAGCTGAAGAAGTAATTGCTGAAGTTAAAGCAGCGAAAGCAGCGAAAGACGCAGCGAGAAAATAATTAATTAAGTTTTAATTATTTTGAATAAAGGATGCTTCGGCATCCTTTTTTATTGGTTGTCGTTTATTAACCAATAATGATTAGCTGCTGGAACTAAATCTCATGTAGTATGCAGCATACCTATTGGGATCCTGAATCAAGTTCATGATGATGACATGTTGCGTTGTTGCATCTATCTTTAAGCTTCTGACTCAATGCTCGTCATAGTTAAGCATTCTTACGATAATTCTTTCTAAACTCAGAGGGTAGTTCACCAAAAAAAAGGCGAAATTGTTTGCTGAAATAACTATGATCAGTGAAACCAGTCGCATCACCTACCTCAGCAATTGGCATATTAGTTTCTACTAGGAGCCTGCGGGAGTTCTCTAACCTAATTTCATTAATTAATTGCTTAGGCGTTTTCGCTAAATACTTCTTAAATCTTCGTTCCAATGCACTCACTGACAAATGGGCTACATTGGCTAGTTGTTCAATACTAAAATGAGTTTGATAATTTTTTCTAATATAGTCCACCGGCTCTTTAATGGCATCAACGCCAGAAAAAGCAATGGCTTGTTTTTGTAAATGTCGAGTTATGCCATACGAGCCTACAATATTATTTACACTGTCAAAAATAGGCCTTTTTGATGTAGTGTACCAAGCAATATCACCGTCATGATTCATATTCATTTCTAATCGTTCAGTCACCTGTTCGCCCGCTATAATTTTGTCATCATCACGAAAAAACTGCTTAGCGAGATGAGCAGGTGAAAAATCAAAGTCAGTTTTCCCCAGAATACTGTCTAAACTCTTTGCATTAAGGTGCTCTATTAAAGCCTGATTAGCATGAATAAAAACATGGTTTCTATCTTTAATCCAAAAAAGATCACTAGACAATAAATCAAACATATTAACTAACTGTTTAACACCAATATGTTCAAGAAAAGACGTCGAATGCTGTTCAATAATCATTATTTATATTCTCATTTTATGAAAGGTAAAACTAACACGAAAACTTTCAAAACAAAAATTAAACGCCGAATTTATTGCATTGTCCACCGAATTTTTAATAACACCCTCTTCGTTCGCTCTATATAGTAAATCCTTTGTAGCGATAAGTTAGGTATGAATTGATGAAAAAAGTTCGCATGGGAATGGTTGGCGGTGGTCAAGGTGCATTTATTGGTGCAATTCATCGTATGGCTGCTTCTCTTGATGGCGAGATAGAATTAGTTTGTGGCGCCTTTAGTTCCGACCCACAACGTTCGATCGATTCAGGTGCTGCACTTTATTTACCTGAAGAACGCTGCTATGCCAACTATGAAGATATGTTTATCGCTGAGGCGTTATTACCTGTCAATGAACGTATGGAGTTTGTCGCGATAGTTACCCCAAACCATTTGCACTTTCCAATAGCTAAAGCTGCTATTGAACGTGGTTTTCATGTAATGTCAGACAAACCCGCAACGTTAAACTTATCAGAAGTATTAACCTTACAATCAATACTAGCAAAACATGATGTTCTTTATGGACTAACCCATACCTACAATGGCTACCCTCTAATTAAGCAAGCTAAGCACCTTATCAATCAAGGCGAATTGGGTAATATTGTTAAAGTTGTCGTTGAATACTCGCAAGGTTGGCTTGCCTCAAAAAGCGATGAAAACAGTAAGCAAGCTAGCTGGCGATTAGATCCCAAAAAGTCAGGTGTCAGTTGCTGCATGGGTGATATAGGAGTTCATGCTGCTAATTTAGCTGAATATGTATCAGGTATAAAAATTACGCATTTATGTGCAGATCTCACCTCATCTATCCCCGGTCGAACTTTAGATGATGACGGAACTGTCATATTGAAATTTTCTAATGGCGCAAAAGGTCTACTATTCGCGAGTCAAATAGCAGTAGGTGATGAAAATAATTTAAAGCTACGTATCTATGGCGATAAAAAAAGTATTGAATGGTCGCAGCTAGAGCCAAACTCCTTGCTGCTAAAATCACCTAATGAACCGACTCAATTAATTAGAACGGGGGTTGGCGAAATGTGTGAAGCGGCTCAGCAAGCCACACGTACTCCGGCAGGTCATCCAGAAGGTTATTTAGAAGCTTTTGCCAATATATATCTTAATTTTGTCAAGCAGATCCGCGCACATAAAAATGGTGTAGATTGCTCTAATCAAGAATTTGATGTGCCAAGTATTGAAGATGCAATTAGGGGCATGGCATTTATCGAAAACGTTGTGCAATCCAATCAATCAAATGAGAAGTGGCAAGCGTTATCATTGAACATAACCCCAATGGAAGTGAACTAATATGGAACCTATTTTTAAATCACAAATCAAAGGCCCTGGCATTTTCCTCGCTCAATTTTGCCAAGATACAGCGCCCTTTAATAATCTCGCCGACATTTGTCAGTGGGTAGCAGCAATGGGTTATAAAGCGGTACAAATTCCTACCTGGGATAAGCGACTATTTAATTTAGAATTAGCTTATCAAAGTGAAAGTTATTGCGAAGAGATTAATGGTATTGTGACCGATGCAGGTTTATCAATAAGTGAATTATCAACCCATCTTCAAGGACAATTAGTCGCGGTTCATCCAACCTACAATAAACAGTTTGACAATTTTGCCATTGATGAAGTGAAAAATAACCCGCAAGCTAGAACAGCCTGGGCAATTGAACAAGTAGGCATGGCCGCAAAAGTGAGTGCAAAATTAGGGTTAAAAGCCCATGCCACATTTTCTGGCGCATTATTATGGCAAACCTTTTATCCTTGGCCACAACGCCCTGCTGGCTTAGTAGAAGATGGTTTTAAAGAATTAGCACAACGATGGTTGCCTATTCTAGATAAGTTCGAAGATGCAGGTGTTGATGTCTGCTATGAATTACATCCTGGTGAAGATCTACATGATGGCATTACTTTTGAGCGCTTCCTTGAAGCAACAGGGAATCATCAACGAGCAAATATACTGTACGATCCAAGTCACTTTGTACTTCAACAATTAGATTATTTAGCTTTTATCGATATTTATCATGAAAAAATTAAAGCCTTTCATGTTAAAGATGCTGAATTTAGGCCCAATGGAAGAAGCGGTGTTTATGGCGGTTACCAAGATTGGCAGAATAGACCAGGTCGTTTTCGATCATTAGGGGATGGTCAAATAGACTTTAAACAGATTTTTAGTAAGTTAACACAGTATGGTTATGATGGCTGGGCTGTACTTGAATGGGAATGTTGTTTAAAACACCCTGAAGACGGTGCAAAAGAAGGTGCACCATTTATTGCTCAACACTTAATTAGAACACCTGAACATGCCTTTGATGATTTTGCCGCGAGTGGTGAAGATGCCAACTTGAATCGAGATATTCTAGGATTATAACAACCTACAAATAAGTAATAAAATATGCCAACCAATATTAATAAAAATAAGTTGTTTATTGCCTGTTGTTTAGCACTAACAGTAACAGCCATGACCTTTGCCATCAGAGCCGGTATTTTAGGTCAACTCAGCCAAGATTTCTCCCTTTCTGATACACAATTAGGCTGGATTAACGCCATGGCCTTTTTAGGATTTCCTGTGGCAACCATGCTAGGCGGCCTACTCTATAACTTGCTCGGAGCCAAAAAACTCATCGCAATTGCTTTTATCGGGCACTTACTCGGTTTATTGCTAACAATGAATGCAGGGGGCTTCTGGACATTATTGATTTCCAGCTTTTGTATTGGGTTTGCAAATGGCTCAGTAGAAGCGGCTTGCAACCCACTCATTGCTGATATTTATCACAAAAATAAAACCACTATGTTGAATCGTTTTCACGTATGGTTTCCAGGTGGAGTGGTCATTGGCGCATTAATTTCAAAAAATATGACTGATATGAGTTTTGGCTGGCAAGCACAAATAGCTGTTATGCTTATTCCTACAATAGTTTATGGGTATTTAATTTTTACTCAAAAATTCCCTCAAACAACAAATATCAACACTTCCACAACAGTTAATATTAAAGCATTATTCTCCCCTTTATTTTTATTTATCGCATTTTGCATGACATTAACAACTACAAGTGAATTAGGCACGCAACAATGGATTGAACGCATTCTCGGTTCATCAGGGACATCGCCTATGCTTATTATGGCAATGATCACTGGTGTAATGGCAGTAGGTCGTTATTTTGCCGGTCCACTTATTCATAAATTTAATCCCGCAGGCGTATTACTCTATTCTGCTGTCGTTACCACACTCGGCATATACAGCATGAGTATAGCGACAGGTAATATGGTGTACTTTTCAGCTTTATTGTTTGCTTTAGGCGTAACCTATTTTTGGCCAACTATGGTTGGCTTTGTCGCTGAAAACATTCCCAAATCAGGGGCTTTAGGTATGTCGATACTTGGTGGTATTGGTATGTTTGCCGTAAGTATGTGGAATCCTATTATTGGTAGCTGGATCGATAAAGCACGCCTTGAGGCATTAGCAGCTAACAGCTCACCTGAGCTAGCAGAATTAGCAGCAGGCCAAGCAACATTGGCTAATTTAAGTATTTTTCCTTTTGTGCTTATCTTTGCTTTTACAGCATTGGTAATATTTATGCGCAAATCAACTAAAGCGACTGAGGTAACACGTGAATAATAAACATGAAAGCGCTTATCACAATAGTAAAAGACAATTTTTACGTGGTTTAACCGCAATAATGGGAAGCGTTGCCATTTCCCAATTAACCAGTACTAATGCACTAGCGTCAGCGTTTAAATATGAAGCTCAAGCCAACAGTACTCTGACAAATGGTAAACTGTTTTCTCAAGCAGAAATGCAAATATTACATGATATTTGTGCTGTCGTTTTACCAGCAACAGATACCCCAAGTGCAGCAGAATTAGATGCACATGGTTTTTTAGATCATCAACTAAACGCGTGTCATAGCAAAGCACAACAAGCAGATGCTAAAACTATTGTGAATAAAATTAATAAACAAAGCCAAGTTAATTTTTCACAAGCATTTACCAAGATTACCGCTGATCAACAAACAGCTTTATTAGTCGCATTAGAATCACAAACATTAGGCTTTAATTCACAAGACAAAGAACAATTCAAAGACTTGAAAGCCCTATTAATTTTTGGTTACTTCACTACTGAAGTTGGCGCAACTCAAGCATTAAACTATCAAGCTGTACCTGGCGGATTTAAAGGTTCGGTATCCTATTCATCCTTGAAAAAAGCATGGGGGTCTTTAGCGTATTACTAAAAGAGCCTGAATTCGACTTAAACTAGTAATAAATGCTAAGAAGTATTTTATGGATAAAGATTTGTATATTAACGAAAGTAATGAAGAATATGATGCCTTAGTCATAGGCTCTGGTATTTCTGGTGGCTGGGCAGCGAAAGAATTATGTGAACGCGGCTTAAAAACCTTAATGATAGAACGCGGACGTGTAGTAGAGCATCAAAAAGATTATATTGACGAAGGTAAAGGCCCTTGGGAATTTGCTAACCGTATGAAGGTCGACAACTTATTAGTTGAAGAACAATATAAAATTCAGAAAAAGTGTTACGCATTCCATGATGCTACAAAACAATTTTTTGGTAATGATAAAGATTTACCCTACTCAACAGAAAAAGGTACAGACTTCAGCTGGATTAGGGCTAATCAACTAGGTGGTAAATCGTTAATTTGGCATCGTCAATCTTACCGCTTTAGTGATAATGAATTTAATATCAATAAAGCTGACGGTATTGGTATTGATTGGCCAATTCGCTATAAAGATTTAGAGCATTGGTATAGCCATGTTGAAAAACATGTTGGTATTAGTGGTAATTACGACAACCTACCTCAGTTACCTGATAGTGTTTTTTTACCGCCATTTGAATGGACTAAACCTGAGTTTGATATAAAAAATAAACTAGCGAAGTTATATCCTCAAAGACCTATGATAATGGGACGTGCCGCTCACCTGACTAAACCCTCTGAACTTCACATATCTCAAGGCAGAGTACAATGCCAATCAAGAAATGAATGTCAAAAAGGTTGTTCATTTGGGGCTTATTTCTCAACACAAAGCTCAACATTACCCGCGGCAGCAAAAACGGGTAACTTACATATAGCACCTAACAGCGTTGTTCATAGCTTAATTTATGATGAAAAAACCAACCGCGTAAAAGGCGTTAAAGTTATTGATAATGATAACCTAACTACTCGAGAGTATTTTGCCAAGGTAGTATTCGTGTGTGCATCAACACTTGGCTCTACACAGATCATGCTTAACTCTATTTCCAAAAAATTCCCACAAGGCATTGCCAATAGCTCTGGCGTTTTAGGCCATTACTTAATGGACCATGTCTATAATGCGGGAGCCACAGGAATAGTAGAAGGTTACGAAGACGAATATTATTCTGGCCGTCGTCCGACAGAAGCTTATATGCCTAACTTTCAATTTAAACCTTCACTTTATAAGAAGAACTATAAACGAGGTTATGCATTAGCGGGCGGATTTGGTCGTAAAGATTGGCGAGATGCGCGTTTTGAAACTGGTATTGGAGCTGCATATAAACAACAACTTACACAGGCTAGTAGCTGGCATTTTGGCTTACATGCGCAAGGTGAAATGTTGCCACGTTTTGAAAACCAAGTTTCTCTTCATAAAACTAAAAAAGACAAATGGGGTATTCCCCAATTACACATTAACTGTCAATGGTCTGACAATGAAGTATTAATGATGGAAGATGCTGCGCAAACAGCTAAAGAAATGCTACTTAAAGCAGACTTGAAAGATGTAAAGAGCTATACCTCTATTGATAAAAATGCACCAGGACTCGCTATTCATGAAGTAGGAACGGCAAGAATGGGTAAAGATCCAGCTGAATCGGTTTTGAATGCCTACAACCAAACACATGACATTCCAAATCTATTTGTGACTGATGGCTCGAGCTTTTGTTCATCTGGTGTGGCTAATCCATCATTAACCTTTATGGCGCTTACTGTTCGTGCTGTGGATTATGCCGTAAAAGAAATGAATAATAAGCGGATTTAATAACACTCGGTATTACTGATTAAATTAGTAGCTACAAATCAAAAAAAGAAAACTACATAAGAGAAAATATATGAAATTAATTAATTTACTATTGCTCGCGATGCTAACATTATCAACAAATTGCTTTGCTCATGCGGATCACGATAAAGCAATAACAAAACCGATTCCTAAAATAAGTGTGCAACTATGGTCGGTTAAAGACGAGCTTAAGGAAGACTTTAAAGGCACTATTGAACAACTAGCAAAATTAGGATTTCAAGGAGTTGAATTTGCACGTGATTTTGGTCCATTCGAAAATGACGCCGAAGGATTAAAAAACTACCTTGCTTCTCTTGGCATGGAAGGAAGCGGTGGCCATATTATTTTTGAACAACTTAATGATGAAAATTTTGAAAAAACAACCAGCTATTATAAAGCTGCGGGAATAGATTATTTAATCATTCCTTGGGATGAACGAGCATGGCATCCAGAAGGTATTAAAATCATCGTTGAAAAACTCAATTACTTCGCAAAAAAACTTGCACCGTTAGGTATGAAAATTGGTTTTCATAACCATGACCAAGAATTTAATGAGTTCAATCATTCAACCTATTGGGATTACTTAGCAAAAAACACCACACCTGACGTTATTTTACAGCAAGATGTAGGTTGGACAACTTATGCAGGTAAAGATCCAATCGAATACGTAAAACGTTATCCTGGTCGTACATTAACCACACATTACAAAGTACGCTTACCAGAAGGTACTACAGGTAAACTACCTATTATTGGTCAAGATACTATTGACTGGTTAAACCTAACTAAAACGAATATCGCTGTTGGTGGTACTTTATGGTTAGTGGTAGAGCAAGAAGAGTATCCAAATGGTTTAACTCCACTACAAGCAGTAGCACAATCAAAAATGGGCTTAGATAAAATATTACAAAAACTATAATGTGACGGTTTTTGCTAAATTGTTAAATAATTAACGACGAGACAACATAATAAAAAAGGGCTGATAATTTATTATCAGCCCTTTTATTTATTACAATGTAGCAAATATCAGTTTAAGCGTTTTGTTCACGCGCAATTGCACGATAAGCAATATCTGTTCTAAACTCTACACCTTGCCAAGAGATCTGATGCAGTAATTCATACGCTAATTGTTGAGCTTCAGTAACAGTGTTCCCTAAAGCAGTGGCACATAATACGCGTCCGCCATTAGTTACAACTTCACCTTTATCATTTAACTTAGTACCGGCATGAAATGTTTTTGCAGAGGCATTGGTATTAGTTTCAAGCCCTGAAATCACATCACCTTTAGGGTAACTTGCAGGATAGCCGTTTGCAGCTAATACAACACCAACAGCAGCACGACTATCAAAATCAATCGTTGCTTTATCTAATTCACCGCGTGTAGCAGCTAAACAAAGTTCAACAATATCTGATTGTAAACGCATCATTATTGGTTGCGTTTCAGGATCACCAAAACGACAATTATATTCAATAACGTTAGGAGTACCATCTGCTGCAATCATTAAACCAGCGTATAAGAAACCTGTATAAGGTGCGCCTTCATTTGCCATACCTTCAACAGTTGGCATAATAACTTCAGCCATGATGCGATCATGAATTTCAGGTGTTACTACCGGAGCTGGAGAATAAGCGCCCATACCACCAGTATTCGGACCTAAATCACCATTTAATGCACGTTTATGATCTTGGCTTGTTGCCATTGGTAAAACATTTTTACCATCAACCATAACAATGAAACTTGCTTCTTCACCTTCAAGAAACTCTTCAATAACAACACGATGCCCAGCATCACCAAAAGCATTACCCGCTAACATATCTTTAATAGCATCTTCTGCTTCAGTTAATGTTAGTGCAACAATAACGCCCTTACCTGCCGCTAAACCATCAGCTTTAACAACAATGGGTGCACCTTTCTCACGAACATAAGCAAGCGCAGGTTCAACTTCAGTAAAGTTTTCATAGCTACCCGAAGGGATATTATTACGCGCTAAAAAGTCTTTAGTAAATGATTTTGAGCCTTCTAATTGCGCTGCTTTAGCACTTGGACCAAAAATAGCCAAACCTTGTGCTTGAAATGCATCAACAACACCATCAACTAAAGGTTGCTCTGGGCCAACAATAGTTAATGCCACACCTTCACTTTGTGCAAAAGCAACCAAAGCGGCGTTATCACTAACATCAAGATCAACATTTTCTAATTTTTCTTCAGTTGCAGTTCCAGCATTACCTGGGGCAACAAATACTTTAGTAACTTGATTAGATTGAGCCGCTTTCCATGCCAACGCATGCTCACGACCACCTGATCCTATAACTAAAACTTTCATGTATTTTTCCTATTGTTTATTTTGCTTTTAAAGTTGCTAACACCGTTAAATTAAGGCTTAACAAACTTTAAGGTCATGCGATCGCTTTCGCCAATCGCCAAATATTTTTCTTTATCAGTTTCGCCTAAACGTAATGACGGTGGTAAAGTCCATACACCTTTAGGATGCTGAGCCATATCCTTCGGGTTAGCATTTATTTCACTTGCGCCAGCAAAACGAAAACCTGCTGCTTTAGCTTGCTTAATAGTCGTTGCTTCTGAAACATAACCCGCTGCTTTTTCAGGGGCAACACCTGCTGGTAAACGATGCTCAACAACACCTAGTACACCACCAGACTTAAGTGCCTTGTAAGCGTCTTTAAACACTTGCTCTACACCTTCAGCTTTCCAGTTATGTAAGTTACGAAAAGTTAACACTAGATCAGCCGTCCCTTCAGGGGCTATTTCACTTGCTTTACGCGGAACAAAGTCAGTTAATACAACTTCACTATAAATATCGTTCGAGGCAATTTTTTTCTCTAATGCTTTACGTGATTTAGAATAGTAATTGTCTTCACCTGTATCAGGATAATGAGCACCATAATATTTACCCGACTCTTTTAGAGCAGGCGCTAAAATTTCAGTATACCAACCACCACCTGGAGTAAGTTCTACCACTGTCATTTCTGGTGTAAAACCAAAAAACTTCAATGTTTCAACCGGATGACGATATTCATCACGCGCTTTATTTTCAGCTGAACGATGCTCACCTGACACAGCTTGCTCAAGTGCAGAGCTGTTATGATCATGATTAGCATGGGCATAAAGATTTGAGCTAGCGAGTGCGCTTAAGCCTAATGTTGCAGTGATTACTGTTGAACAAAGTAAAGATTTAAAGCTTTTTAAATGAGTCATAATATTTCCATTAACTATTTTAAGTTACTAAAAGAACACTAGTTATAGCAGATTTTAAATAAACAAGCAGTGGTGATTTTATTTATAGCAATTTTCATTGTAAGTAAATAAATCAACACTGCTTAATTTTCTGGAATTAATAGCTATCTTAATGACGGAAGTGACGCATACCGGTAAACACCATAGCAATATTGTGTTCATCTGCTGCGGCAATCACCTCATCATCACGCATAGAGCCACCAGGCTGAATTACAGCTGTAATGCCTGCTTCTGCTGCGGCATCTAAACCATCGCGGAATGGGAAGAATGCATCTGACGCCATAACCGAGCCTTTAACCTCTAAGTTTTCATCAGCAGCTTTAATACCAGCAACTTTAGCTGAATAAACACGGCTCATTTGGCCGGCACCAACACCGATAGTTTCACTATTTTTAACATAAACAATTGCGTTAGACTTCACAAATTTTGCTACTTTCCAGCAAAACTGTAAATCACGCATTTCGTTTTCTGTCGGTTGACGTTTAGTCACTACTTTAAGATCATCGCGCGATACACGACCTTGATCAGTATCTTGCACTAACAAGCCACCATTGACACGTTTAAAATCAAACCCTGTTGTTTTGGTATCCCACTGGCCACATTCTAATAAACGTAAGTTAGGTTTAGCTGCAACAATTTGTGCTGCCGCATCTGAAACGCTTGGAGCAATGATAACTTCAACAAATTGACGTGACACAATCGCTTCAGCTGTATCTGCATCTAACTCACGGTTAAAAGCAATAATGCCACCAAATGCTGAGGTAGGGTCGGTTTTGTACGCGCCTTCATAAGCCGCTAAAATATCATCACCAATAGCAACACCACATGGGTTAGCATGTTTAACAATAACACAAGCTGGCTCGTCAAATTCTTTAACACATTCTAATGCGGCATCAGTATCAGCAATGTTGTTATAAGATAATGCTTTACCTTGTAACTGAGTGGCTGTAGACACTGAAGCTTCTTCTGGGTTTGCTTCTTTGTAAAAAGCCGCTGCTTGATGTGAGTTTTCACCATAACGTAAATCTTGTGTTTTAATAAACTGACTATTAAAAGTACGTGGGAATTTAACTTTTTCACCAGGTAAAGGCGCTGTAGCTTCTGTATCGCCGTATGCTGGTAACATTTTACCAAAATAGTTTGCGATCATACCGTCGTAACTAGCCGTGTGCTCGTAAGCTGCAATTGCTAAATCAAAACGTGTTTGATACGTTAATGAATCATTGTTGCTGTCTAATTCAGCTAAAACACGATCATAATCACTAGCGTTAACAACAATCGTAACATCTTTATGATTTTTCGCTGCGGCACGTACCATTGTTGGACCACCAATATCGATGTTTTCAATAGCGTTTTCTAATGAACAATTTTCATCACTTACAGCATTGGCAAATGGATACAAGTTAACAACAACCATATCAATAGCATTAATATTGTTCTCAGCCATTACACCTTCATCGATACCACGACGTGCTAAAATACCGCCATGTACTTTAGGATGTAATGTTTTAACACGACCATCCATAATTTCAGGGTGACCGGTGTAATCAGAAACTTCTGTTACTGGAATGCCGTTTTCGGCTAATAATTTTGCCGTACCGCCAGTAGAAAGAAGGTCAACACCCTTCTCATTTAGACGACGTGCAAATTCAACAATACCTGATTTATCTGAAACACTTAATAATGCGCGTTTAATTGGACGTGGAGTATCCATCGATGTATTTACCTTTTTAGTTGTAACTTACTGCTAGTTTATTGCTAACTTGTCAAATTACATGAAAATTTAAATTAGTTTAAAAACAATAAAAGCACCCGAAGGTGCTTTCAATAAAAATATCGGCTTAGTTCATTCCGTATTTTTTTAATTTTTTACGTAAAGTACCACGGTTGATACCTAGTAAATTTGCAGCTCTTGTTTGATTGCCGCGTGTATACATCATTACTTCTTCTAACATTGGTGCTTCAATCTCACTTAGTACAAGGTCGTACATATCGTCAACATCATTACCGTTTAATTGCTTTAAGTAATTGTTAATCGCTATTTTAGCTTGCGTACGTAAAGGAGACGTTTTAGTTTGCGTTTGAATATCACCAGTGATAAACGGAGAAGAAATATTTTGTTCGAACATAATGTACAACTCTTTCTATTAATAAAAATTAACGACCCACTGTTCATCGCTGAACAAGTTGATCAAAACAAAGGTTTAACGTTTCAAGCTGTTCACTTGTAGACGATAAACCATTAAAAGTAGATCTAAAAATTTTGCCTTGATCTCCTGCAAATTTTGCAGAAAAATCATCACCCAATGCATCGCCTAATAAGGCAAATGAATGGATATACCAAGACACGTGCTTACGAGCGATTCTCACACCCATAAAGTCACCGTAAAACTGATGTAACTCTTTAACATGTTCAAGTACGATTGAACTCACCTCATTTACTGAAGGTGCAGCCATCTGAGTTCCAGTTTTCAAAAAATGATTAATTTCTCGAAAAATCCAAGGTCTCCCTTGGGCACCTCGACCGATCATAATTGCATCGGCTCCGGTATAGCTTAATACATGCTCAGCTTTTTCTACTGAGGTTATGTCGCCGTTAGCTACAACGGGAATTGAAACAGCTTGTTTAATTGCTTTTATGGTGTCGTACTCCGCATTACCTTTATAAAAGTCATTACGGGTTCGACCATGCACTGCGAGCGATGCAATACCATTATCTTCAGCAATTTTAGCTATCTCAATGCCATTACGACTGTTTTCACACCAACCAGTGCGAATTTTTAACGTAACCGGAATATTTACCGAATTCACCACAGACTTCACGATTTGTTCGACCTGTGCTGGCTCTCTTAATAAAGCAGAGCCCGCTAATTTTTTGTTTACCTTTTTTGCTGGGCATCCCATATTAATGTCAATGATCTGAGCACCATTTTCAGCATTAATCTGAGCAGCAAAGGCTAATTCATCAGGACAGCTACCAGCAATCTGTACGCTACGAATACCAGCCTCTTTACTATGAACCATTCTTAGTTTAGATTTCTCGGTATTCCATACCTTAGGATTCGACGATATCATTTCTGACACTGCCAAACCTGCACCTAACCGACAACACAATTCTCTAAAAGGTTGGTCCGTAATGCCCGCCATAGGCGCAAGAAAAACATTACTGTCAAATTGATACGAGCCGATTTTCAAACCATTACCACGCTGACTATTTTTTAAGCACCATTACAAAAGGGCGCTAAGTTTACGTGTTTTTTATTGAATTGAAAAGCATATAATTTGAACAAAATTAGCTTTTATTTGCCTTTTTAATATTGACTTTTGCCAAACCATTAAAGTGAGCAGATTCTGTACAATTCAATGTACAATGCACTAACAGGTTTTGCGTTAAAAATCACCTATTCACCTAGTTATTTTTTAAAAAATAAGGGTAAATTTGTAAAGAAAAATAAATAACTAATCGAAACAGGAAAACAAAAATGAAAAGTTTTACTACCAAACGTTTATTAATACGCCCATTAGAAGAAACTGATAAAGCGTTTTACATTAGCCTTTATAGTGATTCGAAAATAATGCGAAATATTGGCACACCATTAACTAGCATTGAAGCCACTGAAGCATTTACTCATACGTTAACCATCATGCAGAAAAAAAAGCCAAAGGTAATGGTATGGGCAATTATTGACTTAAAAAGTAATAACCTTATTGGTTTACAAGCTTTATATAATAAAACACCTAATATAACTGAAATAGGTATTATGCTCGCCACTCAATTCAATGGCATGCTATTTCCCGAAGAAGCAATAGGTTCATTAATAGAATATGGATTTAACCATTTAAACCTGCAACAAATTAACGCCCATTTTGCGAAAGCAAATTTAGCAACAGCAAGAGTAGCTAAAAAAACCGGCTTTGTTTGTGATACAAGCAAACAACCGTTAGATTCCCAACAAAGAATCGATTCAGTTTATAAAGACACATGGCATAGACATTACATAAAAACGATAATAGGATAACTATTCCTAAAAATGTATAAACATATACCGCCATACTATAAAAGGTTTAAATGAATGCAAGGTAGTTTAGTTTGTGTTGGCACGGGCATGATGCTCGGGGGGCATATTAGTCCTATATCTACAAGCTATATTGAGCAGGCCGATGTAGTTTTCTCATTAATGTCGACCGGAATCACCGAACGTTGGATTGATGAAATGCATCATGATGTTCGTAGTTTGCAATGTTATTATCAAGAAGGAAAAAACCGCAATATTACCTATAATGAAATGGTTGAGGCGATAATAGCGGAAGTCAGGCTAGGTAAAAAAGTAGCTTGTGCTTTTTACGGGCACCCTGGTGTATTTGCTTGTGTTGGTCATAGAGCTATTAAGCAAGCGACTAAAGAAAACTACCCTGCACATATGGAAGCAGGTATATCAGCAGAAGATTGCCTTTATGCTGACTTAAATATTGATCCCGGAGAAAGTGGTTGTATAAATTATGAAGCAAGCCAATTTATGTTTTATAAGCGTAACATTGACCCTACAGCTCATCTTATACTATGGCAAGTTGCTTTAGCAGGTGATAAATCGTTAACCAAATATGCGGCAAGTAAAGAGACCTTACAAGTATTGGTCGATTTACTAACAGAAACATACCCAGCTGATCATCAGGTAATTTTGTATCAAGCCAAGGTATTACCTATTGATAACGTTCGCGCTGATACCATTGCGTTACACGATTTAGTTAACATAGAATTATTTATGCACACAACTCTGGTTATTCCTCCAAGTGAAAAACCACAACCAAATAACGATCTATTAACTAGACTAGCTCAGATAGATAATAAAGAGACTAAAAGTAAACATAGACCCAAATTAACGCTAGTGATATAAAGGTAAACACTATCCTTATAATAAAAAAACAGAGTGAAAGTTATGTCAAAAACGATAGAAATATTAGAAAAGATGGGTAATGACTCAAGCTTACAAAATGAAGATGCAATTAAAAATTTATTAGTGACTACAGCGTGTAGTGCCAATATTGCAAAAGCTATTATTGATAAAGACGTATCTTCATTAGAATACCAGCTGCAAGTTCGCGCTAATATTGTTTGTGCGATGTATCCTGCTGAAGATGATGAAGCTGCAGTTGAGGACGACGAACAAAATAGTGAAGAAAATGAAGAAAATAAAACAGCTATAAGCACATAAAGCAAATATACCAAAGATTATGACTGATAAAAAGATACTGCCCATCACTATTCTATATCTATTATTGATTGTAATTTTTGGTGCACATCATAAAGCTAATGCGTCTAATGATGAATCAAGAACTATCGACGAACTACTTAAAGATGCTGACACTATTCGCAGTACTAACCCTAAACAACTAACAATTATCCTTGACAAAATTAAAGAGAAGAACAAGCAGTTATCTAGCAATCAAAAACATTATTTAAATTATTTATTAGCCTATCAACATTCCTTTACGGGTCAGTTTGAAGAATCTATTACGGGTTATAAAGAAATTATAAATTCTAACGCGAGTAAAGAGCTAAAGTTTAGAGCCAACTCTTCTATTGTGAATATTTATGCTATTGCCCAAAACTGGTCAGAAGGACTAGCGCATTTATCCAATAACTTTGACATGCTAGAAGAAATTGAGGATAAAAAAGTACAAGAAGATGGCTTAATTATCGCTGTCATTTTTTACAATCTAATTGGTCAATACGAATTAGGGTTAACATACGCCCAAAGAATTCAATCTGAAACTCAAGAGGCTAGGCCTTTATGTTTTGCTAATCATTTAATGTTAGAAGCAAAATTAAAGCTAAAGCAACTCGACGAGAATAGTGAAGAGATAAATGAAGCGATAAACTCATGTGAAAAAATCAACGAAAAAATCGTTAGTAATGTCATACGAACTTACCTAGCAAGAGTATTATTAGAAAAGAATCAAGCCACAAAAACGATAGATCTATTGCTCCCTAAGCTTGATGAAGTCGAAAAAACTAACTATGCCCCGGTTATGGCTGGGTTTTATGCGTTATTATCACAAGCATATTTTAAACAAAGTAACCTTGTTGAAGCGACTCAGTATGCTCACAAAGCATTATCAAAAACCGATGGCCCTGGCAATATGCAGTCATTCATACTAAGCCATTCAATACTGTATAAAGTTGCCGTAGAAAACAATGATAATCAAGCCGCATTAGCGCACTATATAAAATATGCAGAAGCGAATAAAGCTCACTTAGAAGATGAAAAAAATAAGTACTTAGCTTATCAACTAGCGGTACACAAAGAACTAGAGCAAAAAAATCAAATCGCGTTATTAAATCAACAGAATGATTTATTAATTGCAGAACAAGCCTTAATCAAAGCCAATGCAGAAAACACACGTTTTATTCTCCTGATATTAATCATAGTAATCTCAATACTATTAGTGTGGGGGTCTCGATTATTACAGGCCCATAAACGTATTAAACAATTAGCTGAATATGATTCACTCACCGGTATATATAATCGCGGCCATTTTACTCAAATAGCGAACTCAGCATTAGAATATTGCAAAAGTGCAGATCAAGAATTAAGTATCATTATGTTTGATTTAGATTATTTCAAAAAAGTTAATGATGACTATGGTCATGCATGCGGTGACTGGGCATTAAAAAATGTAATATACGCCTGTAAAGCTATCGGCCGTCAAAACGATATTTTTGCCCGATTAGGCGGTGAAGAATTTTGCATATTATTAACAAGCTGCGATAAACACTCAGCGTCTCAACGAGCGGAAACCTATCGACAAGCCATTGCAAACATTACAACAAAAGAGTCTGGTTTTGATTTTAATATTACCGCAAGTTTTGGTGTAACCGATACTAAAACCAGTGGTTATGATTTAGATGACATTTTAGCTGATGCCGATAGCGCCGCCTATTCATCTAAATATGCGGGAAAAAATCAAGTCACTATTTTTCAATCCAAAAAAGAAAAAGAACAGAATAAGCAAGAGTCGCAAGAAACATTGCAACTCGACTCATCAAGAAATATTTTTTAACGTATTGTAATAATAGTAAACTTATAGACTGAATATAAATAAAGCACTAATACAAAGCTCAGATTACTTACGTTGACCGTTTAAACGAACCCATTCTTCTTGTATCGTCACCGGCTCCATCTTGCACCATTGACCATATATATCTTGTAATGTTTGTGCCTGCTCTTCTAATACACCAGACAATGCTAATAAACCTTTATCACTAACATACTCCATAATAGTAGGCGCTAACTCACGCAATGGTCCTGCTAATATATTTGCAACCACTACATCAGCTTTAAAAGTAGGCTGATCTTTTGGAAGAAAAAGCGTTAACCTATCATCTACATTATTACGTTTCGCATTAGCAAGACTTGCCTGTAATGCCTGTGGGTCAATATCAATACCAATAACTTTCTTTGCCCCCAACTTTAACGCAGCTAATGACAATATACCCGAGCCACAACCAAAATCGACTACGGTTTTACCTTGCAAATCTAAGCCGTCAAGCCAAGTTAAGCAAAGCGCTGTGGTTGGGTGTGTACCTGTGCCAAAAGCTAAGCCGGGGTCAAGCATAACATTGACCGCATCAGGCTCTGGTACATCACGCCAGCTTGGGCAAACCCATAGGCGTTTACCAAACTTCATTGGGTGGAAGTTATCCATCCATTCACGTTCCCAGTCTTTATCTTCTAATTGTTCTAACTTGTATTTCATCTGCTTTTTATCAGGATGAATACCTTGTAAATAACTGATCACTTTATCCATATCATGACTCGCATCAAACAAGCCCATAACAACAGTGTTAGACCAATAGATTACTTCATCACCAGGTAAGGGTTCATAAATAGGTGTATCTTTAGCGTCAATAAAAGTCACTGCTTGTGAGCCACAGGCTACTAACCAATCACTATACTTTTCTGCAGTTTCTTCATTAGCGCTTAATCTAAGTTGTATCCAAGGCATGTTATGTTTTCCGATGAAATTAATTAAATTGATTGTGGTTATTTATGAACATTGTTTATTCTGATCATACATATTCGTAATGATAGTTTATCATTCATTGATGCTAGAGTAGGAACAAATTCATTTAATACGTAAAATATAATGTTAGATTTACTCCCTGATTTATTCGATCTTTACCCTGAACAATTACAACTAGCGGAGCCAATATTTAATGATTACGGCGGTAAGGTTATTTTTTCTGGTGAAATTGTCACTGTATCTTGCTTTAACGATAATTCAAAAGTAAAAGAATTAGTTGCCACCGATGGCACAGGTAAAGTCATGGTAATTGATGGTAAAGCTAGCACTACCAACGCTTTATTAGGTGATATGTTAGCAGAAAAAGCGGTTGAGAATGGTTGGCAAGCTATTGTAATCAATGGCTGCATTCGCGATGCTGGCACTATTGCCACCTTGCCTATTGGTGTAAAAGCGCTAGGCTGTAACCCAATAAAAACAGAAAAGTTAGGCGTTGGCGACATTAATGTTGATATTACCTTTGCCAATTTACACTTTAAGGCTGGCGACTTTATTTACGGCGATTTAAATGGTTTAGCCATTAGTAAAAATCGATTAACCGTAGACTAGTAAAGATTTTCATTACAGGCTTATGATAAAGTTAAGCCAGTTAAGTTAATAATGTCTTTGTACTAAGTTATGTCATGAAATATTTTCCTGTGTTCCTCGATGCCAACAATCTATCCGCTATGATTATAGGGGGTGGCGAGGTAGCTACCCGCAAACTTGAATTGCTCTTAAAAGCGACCACTAATATCACCATAATGAGTGAGAGCGTATGTAGTAGTATCGAACGTTTGATTACATTACATCAATTAACTTGGTTACCCCATAATTACCAAGCTGGGCATTTAACGCATATCAATTTAGTCATCGCCGCTACTGATAACACAGTGGTAAATGAAGCGATTTATCAAGAAGCGACACCATTAAATATACTGACTAACGTTGTCGACCAACCTGAATTATGCACTTACATTACGCCGGCTATCATTGACAGAAGTCCAATGCTTATTGCGCTATCAAGTTCAGGCAGCTCACCTATTCTCGTACGCATGTTAAGGGAGCAAATTGAAAAAACACTTCCTCAAGGCTATGGAAAACTTGCCGATTTTTCATATAAGTTTCGTGATCATGTCAAAGCACGCGTTAAAGGATTACGCAATAGGCGCAGCTTTTGGGAAAGCATTCTTAAAGGGCCAATAGGACAAGCGGTACTCGATGGCGACCAACAAAAAGCAGAGCAACAATTAATTGCCAGTATAAAACAAGAAATCGCGCCACCGAGTGGTGAAATTATCTTTATTCATACAAAAAACGGCAACCCAGATAACTTAACACTAAATGCCCATCGAGCGATGCAATTTGCTGATGCTGTTTTTTATGATGAAGATGTTAATATTGAATTAATTGAATATATACGACGCGATGCTGAAAAGTTTTTACAAAGCATCAGCTCAAGTATATTAATTAACTATCAACATGCTATGGAATTAGCGGCACAAGGCCAAAAAGTTATTTATTTATTAGACGGCAATGAAGTATTACCTAAGAATGCCGCATTAGCGAATAGCGAGATCGCCACCCAAGTAATCATAAGTGGCGAATAATCTACCCCTCCAGTATTAGGTGAACTAAACTCACCTAATACTTTTCTTTACCACGCTCTACAACGACATAACAAAATCGATTAATGATTGACGTTCGGCTTCCGCTAAAGCCATATAAGCATTTTTACTTTGCTCAGCTTCACCACCATGCCACAGAATAGCTTCTTCAACATCTGCAGCCCTACCATCATGTAAAAATCCAGCCGCAGGGTTCACTGTTTTAGTTAAACCGATTCCCCACAAAGGGCGTGTTTTCCACTCTTGACCATTCGCAGTGAAATCACGGCGGTTATCAGCGAGTCCTTCACCTAAATCATGTAATAACATATCGGTAAATGGATAAATATGTTGCCCTTTTAGTACCTCTGGCGCAGCTAAACCACCCACTAAAAGTTCACCTGTAGACGTAATAAAGTCAGGTTGATGACACCCAGTACAATTCACTTGGGTAAATAGTTGCGCACCAGCAATCACTGATTCATCATTAATATTACGCCTAGCTGGAACCGCTAACGTTTCAGCATAAAACACCACTTCATCTGAGAACTGCTGAGTAGCTTCGGTATTTCCTTGCTCATCAGTGCCTGTGTCAACAAACCCAGTACGTGCAAGGTAGCTCTCGTGTAGCGGAGTATTAACAACACTCTCTTCAGGAAATAAAGGATTCGTTATCCCCATATCGCCACGCAAGGCTGCAAGCGACTGTACTCGAACGCTTGGTGTACTGGCTTTCCAACCAAAGCGCCCTAATGACACGGGAATAGGATCATTATTGTTAGCTTTTACCGGATCAAAAACCCAATTAGGGCGACCAGAAATACCATCATTATTAGTATCGTTCTCATCGGCTAATGCTAAAATATCAGCCTCACTAATCAACTCTAGCAACCCTAAACCAAATATAGGCATACCGTTTCTTGGGCTATAACGTACATTCGCTTGCAAAATAGCGCTATTTAGCGAATTTTCAGGTGCTACATCATAAGGTTTTTCAATTGTAAACATCGGCTTTTTAAGCGTTACCATATTACCATCAGCATAAGTTACCGTTGAATACTCATATGAAAGATATACATTAGCTTGGCCAATAAAAGGATTCTCTTGCCAATCATCCCGAGCCTTTAGAACACCTCGATGGAATAATTGCGTACCAAAACCATCAACCCCTACATTTTTACAATAGTTATTTTCTACTGATGGCACCAAACATTCACCATCATCAATACTCATACGTAAGAAAATTCCGGCATTAGAGCCCAATAATACCCGACTTTCTCCTGAGGCTAAGGTAATAGTAGAGGGGCGTCCATCACGTTGATGACATGAATTACAATCTTGGTTATTAAATACTGGCCCCAACCCGTCTAAATCAGGGTGCTCATTATTTGGTGCGGTAGTAAAGGCGGTTTCAAAATGTGTGTCACCAGTTAAATGTTTGTCTAACTCTTCAGCAGTTAAATTTGGCATCGGCGTTGAAAAGCCATGCCCTGAATCGCTAGCATCAATAGCGGTTACCTCACCGCCTAATAAACTTACAAAAGTATAAGCCGCTTGTGGTTGCTCGGTTTCTTTGCTCGTCTCATTTGAACTACTGGAGTTACAGCCAGAGATAATCATTGCACTCGTTATGACTAACACTACATGGCAAAGCTTTACTTGGCGTTGTTTCGTTGAACTATCAGAATTACTTAGTTTATATAAATAATTAAATTTACTTAATTTACTTAAATAACTTAACTTTTTTAACTTACTTAGATTAATCATTGCTAGGATGCCCAGAACAGGTGTAGATTATTGTGCATCCTTGCGCAATAATTGTTGAGAATGACTCAATAAATAGTTAACTAACTTATTGTTGCCAATCTTGTAGCTTAGTTAAGACGTCATTTTCAAAAGAAGTTTGTAACGTTGATAACGTATCAATCGCAGCTTGAATTCTCACTCGCGCATCAGCATCATTAATGGCTTGTCTAAAAGGTAAATCATTATCACCAGCAATTGCTTCAATCGCCGCAATAGCATCCGTTATTTCAGTATCGACTCTTGTGGCAAGATCGGCATCAGCCGCATTCACAAAGTCAATAATACCCGCTTTATCAGCCTGCCCTGAAAACTCACCGCGATACACATTTTGTACGCCACGAATATTGTCAGTAAAATCAGCCAGTGAATTCCAGCTATATTGTGATTCCACTTTAGAAGTATCAATATTATCGATATTACTACCAAACGGTTCCGCTATTTTGCCATTACCTACTTCATCAACAATACCAATCATACCGTTGATTAATTCTTCTACTACACCCAACTGAGATGCATAAATATCATTATTCGTAGTTAATAATAAATCTTTGTATGCTGGCGAATTAGCATCGTTTGGATCATTCGCAACTATCCATGCATCTAACAATGATTGTGTATAAGTTTTAAATACCTCTGCAGCGGCAGATAAATATTCACTTTCAAGCGTAGTCATTTCATCAATGCTTTTCTCATTATCTTCTACACCATCACCAAACAATAGAAACTCCATGGTATGAAAACCTTGAACGTCATCATTAAACGTTTTGAGTTCATCAGCACTAAAACTTGCTTGAGATGCTAATAACGCCTCTAAGTCACTGGTATTTAACGGCCAAGTATCTAAATGAGGATCAATAGAAAGTGCGTCAACTGGGCCAAAAATGTGTGATTCACCTTGCTCCCAAGGTACTCGAACTTCTTTCCAAGCTTGTTGCGCTAATGCTAAATTCTCTTCTGTTGGTGTATTTACTAAATTTTGAGTTGCTAATAAAAAGTCTGTCGCACCATCATTAAGGTTTTGATAACCCGCCACGATGACATCATTAGTTAAATTAGTGATCATTTCAGTGGCTTCAAAACTGAAACTAGTTTCCTCAACCACAGGGGTTTCACTGTCTGACGAACTGCCACCACAAGCTGTTAAAACTAATGCAGAGATGGCAGCTGCCAATAAAGATTTCTTAAATATCATGTTATGTCCCTTATTTAAATTTTGTTATGTTAATTTTGTTATTTTGACCGTGCTATATAGAAAAGAAGTAACCCATAGACAAACTAAAGCTGGTGCTATCATCTAAGTTGTTTTGTGCGTGTTTTGTTTGTGCCGCCTGTGCTTTAAATACAATATTTTTAATTGGGTAATAGTTCATACCTAAAGCGATAGACTGTGTGTTAAATCGATCTGTGGCGATACCTTGTTCAAGCTTTTTGATCGGATTTGCATATTCATAAATGCTATATAAATAGAGTGGTTTGCTAACATTGAACAGCTCTTGACTGTTATACGATAACTCGACAAATGCCGACTCAGCTTCGCTACCTAGTTGTGAAAAATTTCCCGGCTTTAATCCTGGTGTTGTTTTATTCGCATTAGTGATCGCTTCACTATCATCTAACGAGCCAAATAAATATTGGCCACGCACAAGCCAATTCTTATAACTGTAAGCTCCATGAAGACCGAAAATAGTAAGATTACCGTCGCCATCCACCTTAGTATCATTGTTTCTATTACCTGAAGTATCACCAGTATAAAAACTAACACCTACACCTTTACCCGCTTTAATATCGCCGTAATCTAGGCGAAGTGTGAATGCTAAATCATCGGCATTTACTGTTTCAAAACGTCTTTGATGTCCAGTAGCCACCCAGTTATACGTGCGGAAAAATTCAGAGTTAAGGCCAGTGGTAATTAAGGTTTGTGCGGTAAAGTCATTCCATTTACTTATTAAATTTACACCGGTTTCATGCCAAACTTGTGGAATAAGGGTTGCTTCACTCCAATAGCGCTGCGTAGCAACATATTGTGTTGGCTTATGTAAATCAGTACCTAGACCTACAGGAACAAAAATATGTCCCATCTTCATCGTGAAGTATTTATTGGCAATATATTGAGCTTGCATTTTTTCCACAACAATTTCACCACCAGCTTCAACTTCAGTCTCAAACTCGCCAAACTCTTCAAAACCGTCATATTCTAAAGTTGAACCTGTACCACCATGTTCATATTCAAGCTCGATCTCAACTTGCCACTTAGGATCAAAGTCATAAACAAACTCTACCACCACGCGCTCTAAATCAGTTGTCGCTCTTCGCTCTGGGTTTGTATCCTGAATGTTCTGATAAACGTCTTCATTTTTATAAAGGAGACTGCCATAAGAATTAATTTGCCAATTCTTTTTAACATCAAGATCTGCCCCTTCATTCAACTGCTTATTTTCAGACGCTTTAAGCGAGTCGGCTTTTAAAGACGCTAATTTTTTTTCAATTAACGCAAGCTGTTGTTGTTGCTTTACTAGCGCTAGCTCCAACTCTGATTGAGTTGCCGCAACACTGTGATTATTTAAAGAGCAAACCCCATAAACTAAGATAGATACAAATAAACGTTTCATTAACCCAACCAAATACAAATAAGAACTAATACTATTTGCATTTATGATAATCCTTCGTCACCACCATTACAAGTGAAAATCATTCTCATTGCTAATAATGTATTATCGCTAGTCGAAGCCTACCAACTTAATTTATAAAGAATGAATGCAGTTTTTATAAAAATATATAAACCTATCGAACTCTCCATTACTTTCTGCACCAATACAGGGCAATTAAATTATTTCTATGCGCATTGGCCGAATTAAGATCACAAGAACTCTAACAACTAAAAAATATATTCCTTGTTTTACATTGAGTTACAAATAATAGAGAAAATTTATAAAGTGGCATAAAGGTTGATACATAATGATAGTAACTATTTGACTAAGGGGAAATTATGCTTTCGACATTTCTTAAAGAACATAAACTACCAGAAGAATTCAAAGATACAGTAAAGCAATACTATAAGCCGCTAGCGGATAGAATATTTAGCAAGTTTAACGATGCAAAACAGCCTTATTTTGTTGGTATTAACGGCTGCCAAGGCAGTGGAAAGTCAACCTTAACTGATTATATTGCTGAATATTTAATAGACCAATATAAAGTTAATGTTGTGGTTATGTCGTTGGATGACTTTTATTATTCTAGTGAAAAACGCAATGAATTAGCACGAGATATACATCCTTTATTAGCTACTCGAGGTGTACCTGGCACTCACGATGTAGCCGCGCTGACCAAAGTTATTAGTCAATTAAAAGCACAGGAAACAGGTTTCTCTATTCCTAAATTTGATAAAGCAACTGACGAACCTTTTGCAACAGACCTTTGGTACTCAATTGAAAAACCAGTAGATATAATTCTTATAGAAGGCTGGTGCTGGGGCGTTAAATCACAAACAGCTGAGCAATTACAAAAACCCATTAATGAACTTGAATTACAACACGATGCCGATGGTGTCTGGCGAAATTATGTCAATCAACAACTAAAGTCATTATATGAACCTCTATATAAAAATATGGATTTTTGGTTAGCGCTACAAGCTCCTTCTTTCGATTGCGTTTATAAATGGCGTTTAGAGCAAGAACAGAAGCTAGAAGCAAGAAACCAAGGCTTAACTAATTCAAAAATTATGACCCCAGCAGAAGTGTTAAATTTCACACAATACTTTCAAAGGCTCAGTGTACAGGGTTGCAATAGCATCTCTCATTCTGCCGACACAATTTTTCACCTAAGCCCTGATCGCAGCATTACTGAAATGCACATAATAGAATAGGGATGAACATGTTACCAACTGTGATATTTAGTGATCTAGATGGAACCTTGCTTGACCATTACACTTATCAATCAACGCCAGCAAGCACAACACTTGAACAATTAAAAAATTCAAAGATACCGGTTGTGTTAAATACGAGTAAAACGCTAGCTGAATTAGAAATTATTAACCAAAGTCTTAATCTTAATGCGCCATTTATTGTTGAAAATGGTGCCGCTATTTACATACCTATTGGCACTTTCGCAAAACAGCCTGAAGACACTCAAACAATAGAAGGTTTTTGGGTGAAATCATTTTGCCTACCTCGAGAATACTGGTTGACATTATTGTCTGAAAAATCAGGTCAATTTTCGAATCAATACCAAGGATTTTCAACATTAACTGACGCGGAATTAGCAGAAATTACCGGTTTATCTTTAGCGGATGCAAATAGAGCAAAACAAAGACAATTTGGTGAACCAATTCATTGGTTAGGTGATGAAACAACGAAAAAGCAATTTATTGAACACATGCTTGATTTAGGTGCAAATGTTGTTCAAGGAGGTCGATTCATTCATATAGGTGACTATTGCGATAAAGGCCAAGCGTTAATTTGGTTGGCAGAGCAGTACCGCGAACATTACAACAGCTCAATTGTAACCATTGCCTTAGGTGATGGAGAAAATGACAACTCAATGTTAGAAGCTGCTGACTTTGCAGTACAAATTCGTTCACCTGTACATGAATTTCCAACGTTATATCGTCAATACCAAACAACGAAAACAAAATCATATGGGCCCGAAGGTTGGGCAGAAGCAATACAACAACTGCTATCAAATTCAATTAACTCAGAGGTAAATCATGGCTGATTTTTATCAAAACGGAACAGTAACAACGTTACATAATTTAGCACAACGTGAATCCGCAGATATGGCGGCCGAATTATTAGAATTTTCCAAAAAACGCCCTTTAGGGCTTATTCTACCTTCATTATTTTCAGAGCTAGAAGGTAAAGCGTTGCCTGATATTGTTAGTAAGCTTAAAGGTGTAGAATATCTATCTGAAATAGTTATTGGTTTAGACCGTGCTGATTTAGACCAATATAAACATGCACTATCGTTTTTTGGTGAACTACCACAACACCATAAAGTATTGTGGAATGACGGACCTAGATTACAAGCAATCGACGCTAAATTACAAGAGCTTGGGCTAGCACCGAAAGAATTAGGTAAAGGTCGTAATGTTTGGTATTGCATGGGCTATATTCTAGCGTCAGGTAAAGCTGAATCAATTGCTTTACATGATTGTGATATTTTAACTTACGAAAGAGAATTACTCGACAGACTACTCTACCCTGTTGCCAACCCACTGTTTAACTATGAATTTTCTAAAGGTTATTATGCACGTGTTGCCAGTGGCAAAATTAATGGTCGCGTTTCGCGCTTATTAGTAACACCGCTAATTAAAGCATTAAAGAAAACCGTTGGTCACTGTGACTATCTTGAATATATGGACAGCTTTTTATACCCATTAGCAGGTGAATTTTCTTTCCGTCGAGATGTATTAAGTGATATTCGTATTCCAAGTGATTGGGGCTTAGAAATCGGTGTACTTTCTGAAATGTACCGTAATTATGCACCAAATCGTATATGCCAAGTTGATATTGCGGCAACCTATGATCATAAGCATCAAGATTTATCTTTAGATAATGATCAAGGTGGTTTATCGAAAATGTCCGTTGATATTACTAAATCATTTATTCGAAAACTGGCCACACAGGGCGAAACATTTACCTCTGAAAAGTTTAGAACATTAAAAGCTACCTATTATCGTATTGCATTAGATTATGTTGAGACATATCGCAATGACGCTATGATGAATGGACTACAACTCGATATTCATAACGAAGAAAAAGCAGTAGAAATGTTCGCTGAAAATATATTAACTGCAGGTCATACTTTCTTAGAACAACCTATGGATACGCCTTTTATCCCGGCTTGGAACCGAGTAGTCAGCGCTATACCTGATATTTTATCGCAGTTAAAAGAAGCCGTAGAACTAGATAATGAAGAATTTAGTCAATCCTTGAAGTAAAGGTGAAGTATGTCCGCAAAAATTAATCTATTGAAAGAAAAGCTAGTTCAGCAGCTGACTTGTATCTATAAAGATGTTCCGCTTAACACCTCATGTGACGAGATTGCACAAGCACTTATCGATATCATGCGGTTATCAACAACGGTAGAGGTTGCTGAGCCTTTTAAAAATCACTGGTCTGAAGAAGATGTTATCTTGATCACTTATGGTGACAGCGTAATAAGTGAAGAGCAAGCTCCCTTAAAAACGTTGAAAAACTTTTTAGATAGCAAAATTAAAAACACGATTAATAGCGTACATATATTACCTTTCTTTCCATACAGTTCAGATGATGGTTTTGCCGTTATTGACTACTCATCGGTTAATGAATCACTAGGCTCTTGGGATGATATTGAATCCATTAGCAAAGACTACAACTTCATGTCTGACCTAGTTATTAATCATTGTTCAAGCCGCAGTGTTTGGTTTGACAACTTTGTCAAAGGAGAAGGAATTGGTAATGACTTCTTTTTCACGGCATTACCCGACGATGATTTGTCTGATGTTGTTAGGCCTCGCACTTCACCGTTGTTAAAAGAAATTGAAACCAGTAATGGTAAAAAGTTTGTTTGGTGTACCTTTAGTCACGATCAAGTCGATTTTGACTTTCGTAACCCAGAAGTACTAAAGGCCTTCACAACCATTATCAGACAATACCTAGACAGTGGCGTTAAAATATTCCGTTTTGATGCCATTGCCTTTTTATGGAAAATTGCTGGAACCACTAGCATTAATTTACCCCAAACTCATGAAGTTGTTCGGTTATTAAGAACCTTAATTGAGTCTGCCCAATCAGATGCAATTATTATTACCGAAACCAATATCCCTAACACCCAAAACCTCACCTATTTTGGTAACGCTAATGAAGCACATGGTATTTACAACTTTTCATTACCACCGCTATTGTTAAACACCTTACTAACCGGAAGTTGCTTATATTTAAAACGCTGGTTAATGAGTATGCCGCCACCTCAAAATGGCACCATGTACTTTAACTTTATTGCCTCGCATGATGGTATCGGCTTACGCCCTGCTGAAGGCTTGTTAAGTGAAGAAGAACTAGGGCAATTAGTTAATACGGTTGAAGGTTTTGGCGGAAAAATATCATGGCGAACCACAGACGGCGGAGAACAAAAAGCGTATGAAATGAACATCTCGCTTTATGATGCCATGCAAGGAACAGTGAATGGGAAGGATCAATGGAACTTTGAACGCTTCATTTGTGCTCACGCGATCATGTTTGCCTTAGAAGGTATCCCTGGCGTATATATTCATAGCCTTATTGGTACGCAGAACGACTATAAAAAATTAGCAAATACGCATCATAATCGTTCTATTAATCGACACCGTTGGGATGAAAACCTATTAACTGAGGCATTACAAGATGACAGTTTGCACCATGCAAAAGTATTATCAACGTTAACAACGTTACTAAAAACTCGTATTAAGCAACCAGCGTTTCATCCTAATGCAACTCAATTTACTTTACATTTAGGCTTATCACTATTTGGCTTTTGGCGACAAAGCCAAGACAGAAAACAAAGTATTTTTTGTGTTAGTAATATTACGGATAAGCCTTTATCTTTACCATTAAGCGAACTAAATTTAATTGTTACAGAAAGTTGGATTGAATTAATTACTGGTACAGAAGTAACAGACTTAACTGAATCTATTACCTTACTACCTTATCAAACAGTTTGGATTGCTAACATTAAAGCACAATAAATAAAGAAGAGTATCAAGGTCATACATGCTATGGCCTTTACTTGCTCTTTCATATTCCTAGTAAACAGATCATCAAAACACACATTATTATACCAAGGTCCGCAAATTTCAGCTGATGATTGACATTAAAATCATTCCTTAAAATCATTCCTTAAAATGATTCCTTAAAATAAGTAATTAAATTGAATACTTAAGTTCTACTTCTCGGTCAATACTAGTTAACAACCTAATGCTAATACCTAACTACCAACCGAGCATACTATGCATAAAATTTTATCACTAACAATAACACTAACCTTACTACTAATTACCTCAAATGCTGTTAAGGCGAACAACAATAGCAGCAAAGACCTTTATCAAAATCAAATAATGACAAAAGGCTTAAATCATTTAGGCTTAACAGTAAAAAACCTTCAAGCGTCAGCTGACTTCTTTATTAATACCTTGGGCTGGAAGAAAGCAGGTGGCTACCCTGACTATCCATCAATATTTGTTACCGATGGTGAAATTTTTCTAACACTTTGGCAAACAAAAGATTTAGAAAATACCGTTGCCTTTAACAGAAAGAATAACGTTGGTTTACATCACCTTGCTCTAACCGTGGCAAGCGAAGAAATATTATCTGAGTTACACCGCAGATTTAAACAAGTACCAAATTTAATCATTGAGTTTGCCCCAGAATTAAATGGTAAAGGCCCAACAATACACATGATGATTAGAGAACCAAGCGGCAATCGTATTGAATTTTCCTACACTCCCGCAAAATGATAACGAAAATACAACTAAAAAATAACCAATAAAAAACAGCAGGTTAACACACCATTAACAATTGAGTAAAGGCTTCATATAACACTAATATTTTTTACAAAAACAATAACATTATTACTTTATTTAACCTTGTTTTCATACTACAGTTCCGCTATAGTGAAAATCAAATGGTGTTAGAATACACACTCTAATATCTAGTAACATAGAAATATACATAGAAACACAAGAGCACAACAATCTCATAAAAATTAAATAGAGCCCGCAGGGATTAATTTCAATGCATAGAGGATTGTGCTCGTAATAAATATAACAATACAGCTAACAAAAGGACTACTAGTTGCTACATATTAATACCACATCAAATTGTTCACAAATTAGCGTTATGGTTTCTTAGTGGCTATCGATATGCAAAAAAACATACTTTTCTTGCAAGGCCCGTTGGGCAATTTTTTTAAGCTACTATCATCATATATAGATAGTGAAACCACTTCGAGTGCCCATCACATCACATTCAATGGCGGAGATGCCTGGTTTAGTGATAAAAGATATTCTCACGCGTACTCTGGCAAACCAACCGAGTGGCAAGCATATTTAAGTGATTATATCGAAAAACACGGTATTACAGATATTGTTGTTTTTGGTGATTGTCGATTTTATCATCGCATCGCAAAATCTGTTGCAGAAGAGATGAACTTGATTTTTTGGGTGTTTGAGGAAGGCTATTTAAGACCTTCGTTTATTACCTTAGAAGAAGGTGGTGTAAACGGTAATTCTTCACTTTTAGGTTTAGACTTTAGTGTACTTGAAGAGAAACACCTAGAAGAGATATCGAATAACAATACGCGTTTGCGTAGTCCTTTTTGGGATATGTCCATTAACGCCATTCAATATTATTTTTTCAAGCAACTTTATACAAAAAACTTCCCTCATTATATCCATCACCGCCCTTGGTACGCCACGGAAGAGTGTTTGCATTGGATTAAAGCGGGCTTTAGAAAGTTAAAATATAAAGGTCAAGAACGAAAAATTGTTAAGCAGCTAACAACTACGCTATCCAAGAAGTATTTCTTGGTTCCTCTTCAAGTAAGTGTTGATAGCCAAATTTTATACCATTCACCTTATGGCTCAGTTGAAGAGTTCATTAGCGTTGTTATTAAATCGTTTTCTCAAAAAGCATCAAAAGATGATTATCTAGTTTTTAAGCATCATCCAATGGACCGAGGCTTTAACAATTATGCCAGATACATTAAAAAACTTTGCTATGCGTATGACTTAACAGGTAGAGTGTTGTATTGTCATGATGCTCATCTACCTACGCTAATTAAAGAAGCCAAAGGCTTAGTAACTATAAACAGTACCGTTGGTATATCATCATTACATCATTCAACACCTACAAAAGTATTGGGGCGTGCGGTGTATGACTTAGACGGAGTAACAAGTCAAAAACCATTAGATGATTTTTGGAAAACATGTTGTAAACCATGTGAAATCACATTTAAAAAGTTCAATCAATTTTTAAAATCAGAAAACCAAATCCCAGGCAGTTTTTATCAACAACCGGAACTTGTTTTGCAAGCCGTAACTGATAAATTTTTTAACTTAAATAACCAATAAAACGAAAAGGATACGTCATGTTAAATTTTAAATTATCACAGCTTGCAATAGCAACGTCACTAGCATTAACGCTAAGTGCATGTGGTGGCTCATCAAGCTCAGATCCAGTAACAGATCCAGAAACACCAGTAGTTACACCACCAACAGCTGAAACATTCACAGCTACAGGTGCCGCTGTAAAAGGTATTATGATCGGTGCAGATGTTGTAGCATATGATGCAGATGGTAATGAAATAGCGAGCGCTGTAACTGATGAAAACGGAAGTTATTCACTTGATATACCATCAGACTTCGTTGGTGCTATTAAAGTAACGGTAACAACCAATGCAGACAGTATTATGCGTTGTGACTCTAGCGATTGTGGTAATGGTGTTGGTTTTGGTGAAGATATCACTAACACACCAGGCATTGCACTATCTACTGTTGCTTTTATCGATGAAGATACTGATACATCTGCTGTAGAATTCCCTGTGAATGCGTTAACTAACGCTACAGCACAAATAATGGAAGCATCTACAGGTCTAGCTGATTTAAATGCCTCTGGTAAAGCAGGTTTTGATGCGCTAGCTAAATTATCAACTAAAAAAGTGGCTTTAGTTTTTGGTTTAACAGATATAGCTCCTGAGAACTTTTTAACTCAAGACATTACTGACCCTACAACTATTTCAGACTTAAGTGCTGAAGATGCAGCAGCGTTATCTTTGCAAGATACAAAATTATCAATGCTTAATGCTCTTATCTTACAATTAGCGCAAGAAGGTGCTGAAGATGGAGCAGATATCTCTGCTGCTCTTGCTGCCATGACAAGTAAAATCCTTTCTGCTACTGACGAAAATGGTAGTTCAACAGAAAGAGATGAAATCGCTAACAATTTCGAAGCTGCAATAATAGCGCTTTCAAATGACTCGTTATTTCAACAAGAATTTGCACTACTAAATGATACGCTAGGTGGAACAGTTACATTACCAGTTTCAGCTGAAGATTTTAGCTCTGGTGATTTTGCAGAAGAACTTGCTTCTGATATTTCTGATGAAGTTGACGGCGTAAGCTTAAATGCGATTAATGATGCTATCAATAGTGTTGTTACTATTATTGAAACTGCTGAAGGTTCATTAACTGACGAAGATATTGCAGCAATTGAAGATGAAGTAGATACAGTTATTACACCTACTCCAACTGACCCTGTTGACCCAACTGACCCTGTTGACCCAACTGACCCTGTTGACCCAACTGACCCTGTTGACCCAACTGACCCTGTTGTTCCAGTTGATCCAACTGACCCTGAAGGTCCAGCTAACCCAGGTAACCCAAGCAATCCAAGTAACCCTAATACAGCAGATGCAGCTACGGCATCATCTGTTACAAGTAACTTCTTTGCTGCTGACGGATTATCTGTAGATGTAAATAAACAGATAATTAAAACAGCTGGTGATATTCGTTATGTTGTTCAAAAAACATTAGTAGAAGCAAGTTCACACGGTGTAACAGATGGTGACTTCCTAGTTAATATACCTGCAACAAGTGCATCAAGTGAAGTTGCATATGCTGTTATATACAATACAGTAACTGCTAACGATGCGAGTGGTTTAGGTAACTTAGTTAGTGGTAATGGCGCAGGTGCATCAACTTACTTATCAGGTACAATTATAAGCATAAATTCACTACCACCACAGGCAGGACCTTTTAGTGTCTTTGATTGTTCAACGGGTACAGACGGCTTCATTAACGAATGTTTTATGGAAAATGATGTAGATAGCACTATTACAGTTCTAGATACCGATACAACATTAGTTAAATTTAACGTTAGCTATAACTACAACAATGGTGTTAACGACGATGCGAAAGTATTAACTGGTTTAACATTTAAAGGTCAAGTTGCAACAGCTGATGCACTAGTTACATTTGGTGTTAACCCAACAACAAGTGAATATGCAAATGCATCAATTGCTTCTTATAACCCTAACGCAGCGCTTAATAACCTTGCTTTAACAATGGCTGATGCTGAAGTGAAGTTTGATCTTCCACAAGTAGCTGTTTATACAGGCGAAATGAATAAGAAGCTAAGTGGTTCAGCGGAAATGACTTTCCAATATAGCGGTGACTATAAGTCTTTTGCTAGTGCAAACGTACTGAAACAAGGTAATGTTACAATTAACCCTGACTTTATCTCTGGTACTACTGTTTCTGACTACCAAGTTGATGGCGAAGTTATCATCTACAAAGAAGGTATCAAGAAGAAAATCAGTAAAACAGTTAATGTACGTCGCGCAAGTGAAAACTATGTGATGACATTGAAAAACCTTGCTGCAGACGTAAGTGATGAACTTACACAACCTGTATGGTGTGGTAGCTGGACTGGTGATATTTATGTAAACAATACTGACGTTGCTGACTTAATGAACACAACAAGTACTTGTAATTCATATGTATCAACTGGCGACTTCATCTTCAACATTAATGGTACTCCGATTGCTCCTGCAAACGTAGAAAAATTAATGGAAGGTTTAAGTGCATACTTTGACCAAGCTGATTTAGTAGCACAACCTTAATATTGTCATAATATTATCGTAAACTAAAACAAGGTCGCTTTTAAAGCGGCCTTTTTAGGTATAATGGTCTTGGAAATTGAATATACTCAATTTCATGCAATATCAACTGTAATCATTCTAAATAAAGTAGTAATAATCGTGAGAAAAAAAACAGTTAAAACAAGCATTATTGCTCTTACCCTATCTAACGTAACGTTAGCCTCGCTGCCAGTGAATGCCGAAAGTTATACATTATTTGCTAATGGTTATAGTGATAACTATACGCCTTCAGTACCTGTTGTTGACTTTTTTGGCTCATGGAAGGGCGCAAAAGAATATAACGAAGGCAGCAAAGCAATTGCTAATAACTTCTTTCAAATAGGCGTTCAATACGAAGCATTGTCGTTTGCTATCTTTTATCGTTACGATTACTACTTAACCATGCACCCTGATGTAGCAGAATACCGATACACTTTTCATAACGATCGTGACAACCTTCAAGATCGTGACTACATATATGACTTTAAAGAACAAAGATTAACCACACAAGGCATGCGTGTTGGTTATAACTATCAATACAATAATAAATTAACCGTCACTAGCTACTTAAATGTATTGTACTCGTCTAAATTTCAAGATAGAGACATACAAAACGGCTATATTAACGGTAAAACTAGCTTAGGTGATGCTGACGCAGACTATCATTTTTCTGAAGATACACTTTACGGTTTTTTAACGGTAGATGATACTCCACAAGGCTATGGCGCAAGTTTAGACTTTGATATTAGTTACCAAGTTAATAGCACTACCAAAGTAGACGTAAACGTAAAAGATGCTTTTCATTTTGTTACCTGGGACGAATCACCTTACGCCCAAGGTAATTTTCAAGTTGACGACTTCTATTACGACGACCAAGACGTATTACAACAAAATCCATTAACCAATTTATATACACACGAAGGTTCAGAGCAACACTCTTTCACTCAACACTTGCCAGTACGTATTGATCTTGGTGTAGAAAAAATCATCGCTGAAAAGTTTGATTTATCAGTACAGTACCAATACAACGAAGTGATGGATTCAGTGAGTGTAAAAGGTGGCTACTCCCCTTTTGCTGATAGCAATGTTGCTATAAGTTATAACTTTCAAAGAAGCGCGTTAGGCTTACACAGCAAATATCGAACTTTCTATTTAGATATAATGTTCGACGATGTTGATTTTGGTTATGCTAATAGTCTCAGTCTTTTTCTTGGTTTTGAAGTGAGTTTATAACACATGAAAATTTTCATCGCTTTATTTACAGTAATTATTTTATCAAACCTAACGGCGTGTAATTCATCATCAACAGATAACGCCAGCACAGCCGATAATTTACCAGTAACAGAGGCACAAGCAAACCCGTCAAACACGGCAGAATTAACCTTATCAATAATGCCTAATTACTTGATAAGTGATGAAGAAGTCTTTGTTTATGATCTAACAGACAATAATGCGTTAGTTAAACAAACACGTGTATACCCCGACGAACAAGGGCTAACCACCGCCACATTAGCACTTGAACAAAACCACATTTATAAAATAGTGTTTAACCCAAACAATAACCGAAGCGCAATTCGTTGTTCGCTCCCTAACGGTTGTATTGAAACACTCTTTAGCAATAATGAATATGAATCCATTGCCTTTGGCCAACCAATCAATACGCGACTGCAATTAGCCGCAATTGTTGAATTAACGGGTGATCAAGCATTAACGGTCGATGTTACTACAGACCTTGTTGCACAACTTGTACAATCAAACTATGTTGACGAAGTAAACTCAAATACCCTAAAACAAACACAATCGGTATTAGCCAATACCTTAGGTTTTTTAGGATATAACCAAGCAGATCAACAATCAGACAAAAGCAGTTGGAATTATTGGAATATGCAAGCATTTAATGCTGCATTACTGTTTGAGAATAGGCTTATATATAACAATGTAAACGATCATCTAGGCAGCATTTTTAGACGCTTATATTTCACTTTAATCGATGAAGAAAATTTAATTGATGAATTCAATCAGTTTTATATAGCTGATGCAGATTTATTTTTACAAGATATCATTTTAAATAATAGCAACGATAACTGTTTAACGAATACCAATACCTTAGCCGAAGCATTACTCGCAGCGCAAACAAGCACAGCAACCAACTGTGTAGTAGTAACTAAAGAAGAGCAATACCAGATCTCAAGGTTACGCGCTTATCTTTTATCAAAAAATATTTACCCAGAAAAAGGTTACTTACCCTCACCCTATGTTCAAGAAACCGACCTAGTTAAAAGCAAATCATTTTTAAATGATTTTCGTAGCATTTTATATACCTTTGAAAACAATGACGATGCTTATGATCAAGTCAACACCACATTAAGCGATGGCTATGAACTCATTGATGGCTTTACCAATACAATATTAGTAGATGTTTTTCCGTTATTTAATGATGTACTCGATACAGTACCGTTAAACTCTAATGACGGCTCTTACCAATTGAATGACCTTAATATTGTTTATCAAGACAGTGAATTAGAATGGGTACTAACAGGGCAATACCAAGACCTAATACTTGATTTAACCATACGAATGAACACCATTCAGCTAAATGCCACCGAAGGTAACTTGTTTACTATTGCGGCTAACGGCACCATAACGTCAAACGAACTACATTCAACGCTAACCGATGCTGAATTTGAAATAAAACTAGACCCTGCTGATGATATTTTCTCAGGAACGCCTGACGGCAGCGGCTTTATTGCTATCAACGCACAAGATATGGCAATAACGAAACAGACGCAAGAGTTTACAGGGGCGATGACGGCACGAATTGAGCTGCACTTGGTTGAAAATATAGGTGTTATTGAAACACTTGAATCGGCTTCTATTTTTGGAACGCTTTTTGATGACGACACTGAACATCAACTATCAGTAAGTATGGTTCATCCAAATGTAAATCAAGAAACCAGTGAAAACCTAATTCCAAGCGGCATGACCGCGACAGTAACCTACTCTGCTGCTATTTTAGGGTTAGGCGAGCCATTATTAACGGTATATATGGATCTAGACAATGCCCAAGAAGGATTATCAATAGATAACATTGATATGGCAGCCTATTTTGAAGGCCGACTCGCCCATTTTACCTTTGCTGGCAGAACCAATAACTTCACCTATCAAGGCCAAAACCAAGACGGTGTTGAATGGTTCATAACACTTGCAAGCAAAGAAACACAAGGATATGTATCATTAGCGTCAAATGAATACGGTACGCCACGCGTACTAAAAGATTTAGTTGGTATAATGTTTAATGACGGTAACTTTATTTCAATATTTTAACCTCGGTTAAAACATGGATTGATACAAAAAAATAAAAACATTTACTTTAAATCGACTCAATGAGTTAAACGTCTTAAGACAATTTTGATACAATCACACCAAATAAAATAGGTACTCGTCAGCGTCAATCATTTTGCTGTCGATATAATGGAATATTTTCAAGCATGATCAAAGCGCAAAAAAGGACTCCATTACAAATAATGAACGCCACCGTTCATGCGCTGTTAATGCGAGAACTCAAAACCCGGTTTGGCACTAATCGCTTAGGCTACTTTTGGGCTGTAGCATCGCCGGCAGCACAAGCATCGGTAATGGCACTAATCTTTACCTTATTAGGACGTTCGAGTATTTCAGGTATACCTGTCGCATTATTCCTTTTTACCGGTATTTTACCGTTTAAATTTTTTATGAAGTTACTACCTCAGGTTGGCGCAGCTGTCAGTGCAAATAAAGCGTTACTTACTTATCGACAAGTTACTGCTATCGATCCGATAATTACAAGGATTTTAATTGAAACCGTTACTTTTATTGTTGTTTATGTATTAATACTTGGCACCATGGCTTGGCTCGATTTTGAGGTATTGCCTAATGACTTATTAGCACTATTGGCTGCTTGCTTTTTATTATTAATATTGGCTGTGGGGATTGGTTTATTGTTCTGTTGTGCAGTTTCTTACTGGCCTGATACTGCAAAATTATTTGCTATGATTACCACCCCCATGTATCTAATTTCAGGGGTTTTATACTCCGCAACCATGATACCTGAACAATATTGGTATTTATTTAGCTGGAACCCTATTTTTCATTTAATTGAACTAAGCCGAGATGCATTTTTTGTTTCTTATACAACCCCTATTGGTGATTGGTATTTTGTTAGTTTTATTGCCTTAACTAGTATTACACTTGGCTTAATGGCGTTTAGAATTAACCGCCATCGGTTTATTAACTAATGATAGGCTTTGTAAACTAATGATACATTTTGATAATGTCAGTAAATATTATCCAACAAAACAAGGGCGGCATTACGTTCTTAAAAATGTTAATTTAGCATTACCAACTGATCGTAATATTGCCGTACTAGGCCCAAATGGTGTTGGTAAATCAACGTTAATAAGAATGCTAGGTGGTGCCGATTTCCCCAGTAAAGGGCAAATAACATCAGAGCAAAAAATATCCTGGCCATTAGGTTTGCAAGGCGGTTTACAAGGCACGATGAGTGCCCGTGAAAATGTCCGTTTTGTTGCCCGTATACACGGTTATAAAAATACCAAACCAATTGAAAAGTTAATAGCTGACTTTGCCGAAATCGGTAAGTTTTTTGATGAACCAGTCAAAACCTATTCTAATGGCATGAAAGCTCGGGTGGCTTTTGGCTTAACCATGGCCTTTGATTTTAATTTTGACGTATTACTAATTGATGAACTGGGTGCAGTGGGTGATGCTAATTTTCGCCGAAAAAGTGAAGCGCTATTAAAAGAAAAATTTGAAAAAACTAAACTTATTATGGTGAGTCACTCTATGGGTGAGCTACGTAAAAACTGCCAAGCGGGGTTAGTTATTATTAACCAAAACCTGAAATATCATGCAGATATTGAGTCTGCAATAAAAGAATATAATGAACACTATGTCAAAACCAATTAAACAATCAACTCAGCAAGCAGCTAATAAAGACGGTAAACAGGATTTGAGTTCTGTTGCACGTAAAGCACGCAAGCTTAAGCGTGAGCCATTACAATTTATTGCTGACTCTAAAGCTTATATCAAAGCAAAGAAAACCGCCTATTACACCGCGGCAAAGCTCGGCTCGTTTATTATTGTAGTTGCGGCAGTAATCGCCATTATCGCTTATTACACCCTAATTGCGTCACCGCGTTATGTTAGCGAAAGTCAATTTGTGGTAAAAGAAATAGGCTCAAACGACATTCCACTGGCGGGTTTAATGTCTATTGCCAGTAGCTCACCAGGTGTGCGTGACGCTTTAATTTTGCAAAAATATATTCAGTCACGCTCGATGGCGGTCGCCCTTGAAGAAAGTGTCGGTTTAAAACAGCATTATCAAGCCGCTGACTGGGACTGGTTTAGTCGACTGACTGGCAATGGTAGTGTTGAGCAGTATCACGCCTATTATCAAGATCATATTCTGGTCCATTACGATGAAATGTCAGAAGTACTCATGGTTGAAGTACAAACCTTTGATGCTGAATTTTCATTAAAAGTGGCCAATGAAATTATCGCACTAAGTGAAACCTTAATTAACCAGCTTGGGCAAAAAATGGTAACTCAGCAATTAGACTATGCCCAGCAAGATGTTAACCGCGCTTATAACGAGCTAAAAAAATATCAAAATGAACTGATTAATTTTCAAGATAAATTCAAACTATACAACCCTGAAGAACAAGGCAGTGCCATAGTATCAGCGATGAACGCCCTTGAAGCAAAAATAATAGAAGAAGAAACTAAACTTAAATCGTTATCGTCTTTTATGCGTGCCGATTCTGCTGATATAAAAGCCATAAATAGAAATATAGACGCATTAAAGACACAATTAGCGCAAGAAAAAAACCGTTTAACTAATCAAGAACAGCAATCGTTAAATAAAATAAATTTAGATTATCAAGAAATTAAGTTAAATAGCCAGCTAGCCGCAGACCTTTATAAATCGACCTTAGCAAGCTTAGAGCTGATTCGTAGTGATGCTTTTAGAACGCTAAAACATTTACTGGTAATAGAGCAGCCCATTTTAGCGCAAGAAAATAAATACCCACGTCGTTTATACAGTATTTTTACCTGGTTTATCGCCATGCTTCTAGTCTATGGCGTATTAAAAATGGTAGTGGCCGTTATTAAGGAACACAAAGAGTGAAAAATTTGTTTATAAAAAGCATCGCCAGCGCGCTAATGCTAGTGCTAACCAGTAATATTGCTTCCGCTGCAGTAACCATCACCAAAGATGAAAGCAATGAGGTTAAGCAAGCAATATCACTGACTAGTGATAACAGTAATGAAAATAACAATAACAAAAGCGAAAATGCTAACCACAATAGTAACAGTAACAACGCTAACCAAGCTTATGGCCAATGGTTATTTACCGGTGGCTTTAAAGAAAATTCATTTGTTGGCAGTAACCCAAATTATAAAATCACCCAAGGTGATAGTTTGCTTGTGCAATTATGGGGTGGCATCGATTATCAAGCAGAAGTAAAAGTTGACCCTCAAGGTAATATCTTTATTCCTAAAGTTGGCCCAATTAAAGTATTAGGGGTTAGTAACGCAGAAATTAATAACGTGGTATTAAAAGGCATAAAGCGCGTTTATAAATCAAATGTTGAAGCTTATGTTAATTTAATGTCTAGCCAAACAGTAAAGGTGTTCTTATCAGGGTTAGTAAATAAACCTGGCTTATATGAAGGACAAAGTGCTGATAGCATTTTACGTTTTATTGATCTTGCTGGTGGTATAAAAGCTGAACTTGGCAGTATGCGCCATATTGAAGTAAAGCGAAATAACCAAACAAAATATACCATCGACTTATACGACTTTATTCAACATGGCACTATGCCCGCTATTCAATTACAAGAAGGTGACGTAATTTTTGTTGCGGCTAAACATGGCGACGTCACCATTGAAGGCGATGTTGGTTTTAGTGGCACATACCAGCTAAAAGAAGATACCGCTAAATTAAGTAATATTCTAAATGCGGTTATTACCAAGAAAAAAGCCACCCATATTACGGTGATTGCACCAGAAAATAGTGATGGTGAAAATGAATTATCAGTACAACAATATGCCATGGGCGAGGCGCTGAACAATAACACCATTGAAGTCAAAGCCGGCTCACTTATTAAAGTATCTTCACAGCTACGCGCCAAAAAAATTAGTGTTGAACTCATTGGCGAGCATAATTCTCAGTTTGAAATTGTATTACCTTGGGGAGCAAGCTTAGCGGACTTATTGGCCGATGTTAAATATACCAAATTATCTAATAAAGACGCTATTCAGTTATTTAGAGCCTCAGTTGCCACACGCCAAAAAGATATGTTACTGGCTTCTTTATCAGCACTAGAGCAAAGCGTATTAACCGCGCGTTCACAAACCAATGAAGCCGCACAATTACGCTCAGCTGAAGCAAGCACTATATTACAGTGGATTGAAAAGGCAAAATTGGTAGAGCCCAAAGGGCAAGTATTATTATCTGACGGCTACAATGCTTCGCAAATTATTTTACAACAAGGTGACCGCATTGTGGTACCAACGAAACGTAACTTAGTCATGATACATGGCGAAGTGCTCTTCCCTACTGCTATCGCTTACAACAACCAGATGAATATTAATGAGTATATCGCTAAGGCAGGCGGTGCTACTGATGATGTAGACAATATGAATATATTAATCATGAAGCCCAATGGCGACTTTGTTGATGTAAATGAACACTTAAACAGTAAAAAACAGATTAACCCAGGGGATGAAATATTTGTGTTAGCGAAACCTGATGCAAAATCATTCCAATTAACCAAAGATATAACACAAGTGATGTATCAAATAGCAGTTTCAGCTGCTGTGATATTAGCATTGTAATTACTGCTAATAACCATAATCAATAACGAATACTAGTAACGAACTTATGAATGAAATAACACGAAACAAAAAGACCACTAAACTCAAAAAGGAAATCGAAGCATATCTCAAAGATAAAGCTTTACGCATTCTTAATAAAAAAAAGCCTTCAGGTAAAGAGTATACTTACACTGTTCACAATTCAGATAATGTTTTAGGTATTGATTCTGGCTATGATTTACTTTACCTAGTTGGTGATAATTGGTTAAAAAGCAATAATTGTGATATTGCATTAATGGTTGGTTTTAATGATTGGAAATTAGGCTTTACAGCTGATTACCTACCTGAATACAGAACCGCTTTTTTACCTCGCACTAAGATGTCGTTTTTAGATATCCGTAGGTTAAAAAAACTTAAACAAAAACCAAGTGTTATTATTGTCTGGGGCTATACCGAATCACAACATGTTACCCGTTACGCTAAAAAGAATAATTTACCTATATACCGAATGGAAGATGCTTTTATTCGTTCAGCCAAACTTGGCGCCCAACATGCAACACCTTACTCACTTGTTGTAGATAAAACTGGTTTTTACTACAATTGCTATGAAGCATCCGATATAGAAAATATTTTGAATACTTATGATTTTAAAGCTGATACAGCTTTAATGCAAAACGCTCAAGAATGTATTCAATTAATAAAAGAACTAAAATTATCAAAATACAACCCCCCTAGAAAAACTGTTCAAGGTATTAGCCAACGAATTAAATTAAAAAGAAGAGTTGCTATACTAGGCCAAGTAGACAGTGATGCATCGATCAAATTTGGTAATCCCGATAATTGGACCTCTGAAGAGTTAATAAAGCTAGCCGCTTATGAAAACCCTAATTGTGAAATATACTATCGTCCGCATCCAGAAGTATATCAAGGTTTTCAAGATAGTACATTTAAAGCTAGTGAGGTTGAGAAATATGCAACAATAACAACACCCGATGAGAATATTATCGACTTTATTGAAGCCGTTGATCATATTTATACGATTAGCTCTCTATCTGGTTTCGAAGCTGTTATACGCAACAAAAAAGTAACTACTGTAGGTGCCCCTTTCTATTCAGGCTGGGGAGTTACAGACGATAGAGTAACGATTACAAGACGTACAGCAAGACTAACAATCGAAGAAGTTTTTGCTGCAGCATATTTAATTTATCCGAGGTATCTAGGCAACTTAGCTAAAAGTGATATTGGTTTGAAAAGTGCTTGCTACAAAGTTTTAGCAGATGCAGAATTAGCTGAGTTTGAAAACCTGAATATAAAGTCAGTTGATAAAAAAGGTGATAGCAACTCTATAACTAAGCATTATTTGGAGGTTGCAAAAGGCCCCTTTTGGCCAACTCTGTTTTTAGGTAAAAATAGTGCGAGTGCTTTAAAACCTAAAGATTTAGCCAGACTATTAAGAACGATAAGATTACCAGATATACGTAAGGATGATGAGGATAGTTATGCTCAAGAAGTAATTATACTTGCCTTACTTGGATCTATTAATAGTGATGTAGGAAGAAACCAGATCCTCTCCTCTGTCAGAAATTTTCTGTCTGCTGAAGCATTCTACTCTATACTCATATATTTAGAGCAGGCTTGTCCAGCAAACTATATCTCATACCAATTAGCATGGTTACTTTCTCAAAATAATGAACAACATGAAACATTAACCAAGTCAGAAAGCTTACCTTTATTAGAAAGCATAGATACAGACAAAGAGCACGCTCAGGAAACTTCTCATAATATCGATGAACTCCCGTTACTTTTTGATAAATTAAAGTATACATTCGAAAATCGTATGTTTACCGAAAGCAATGATATTGCAATGAAGCTTTTAGTTTTAAACTACAAGCCATTAGAAGTGTTGAAATATTGTCAAAGTACTGCAGAATTAAAGTTCTCATTTAAAGCATCTTTGACTTTAGCGGAATTTAGATTTGCTATTGATCCCTATTATGCAAATAGAGATAGCGCAACTTCAATATTGAAAGCCAATAAATATAGCATCTCTAATGATCCTATAGCTCTCTGTAAATTATATATCAAGATTTTAGTTATGAAACCTGAACTAGTTTCAGCTATTTTATTTGATATTGCCTTACTGCCTGACACAAAAGAAAAGTATACTCTCGAATTAATGATTCAAAGTGTTTTAAATTTAGTTGTTGAGAAATCGAGAAGAACTGCACAAGCTTACTTAATGTTAGAATCGCCAGAAAAAGCAATTAATATATTGGAAAGTATAATCGAAGATGGCGATCATTCTGAAATGACCAAGGTAATTTACTCTCAAGCGCTTTCATATAATGGACAGTTAGAAAGAGCAAAAGAGCTAGTAATGGAATGGATGCAATATCGCATCACAAAAACAAATATAACTGAGATGATGCGTTTATGTGTTTTATCTTCTGACTACAGGAGAAGTTTAGAATATTTAAATTTAGCTAACTCATTAAAAATTCAATTGGGTGATATGCACAAAAGAAAGTCATATTTTGGCAATAGAATGCTGAAAGAAGCTTTTGAAACATTCACTGAAATTGGACTAGCAAAAAAAGTACAACAGTACTTTCCTCAGAATTATTGTAAATTAGAAGATAAATTCAATAATATATCAACATTATTTGTAATAGCTATTTTTGGTCCTGGTGATGAAATTAGATTTGCTTCTATTTATAATCTGATCAAAAAAACGACAATGGTTACTAATGTTACTATAAGTTGCACCCCAAGACTGAAGACTCTTTTTTCTAGATCTTTTCCTGATATAAAATTTATTTCTGTCACACGAGCTAGAAATAGTGACAATCTAGAATTAGATAATTACCAAAAAGTACCTGGCTTCGATATTATAGGAGCAGTGGATGATAACGCTGTTGACGCAATTCAAACAAATGATGGCTTTACTTTTGTAACAGACTTACTCCATGTCTGCTTACCTTCATATGAATCATTTCCCCGTGTAGCATATTTAAAGGCCGACATTAAAAAAGTTGAAAATTATAAAGCACGTATTCCTAACCATCAAAAAATCATTGGTATAAGTTGGAGAAGTAGCTTAACTACACATTCTAGAAATGAACACTATTTGACTATTGAAGAACTAAAACCTCTATTTGAATTACCTAATGTAACATTTATAAATCTACAATATGATGAATGTACAGAAGAAATTCAAAAAGTTAACAGCCAATACCCCGGAAAAATAATTAACTTTGAAGACATTGATCAATACAATGATTTTGATAGCGTAGCAGCTTTAATGATGTGTTGTGATTTAATTATTTCACCAGCAACAACGGTTGTAGAATTAGCTGGTGCACTAGGTTGTAACGCATGGTTGTTTTCAAATTCTTCAGAATTAGATTGGCGTAAAACTAATGAAGTAGGACAAGATGTTTGGCATAGTAATGTAAAGATAATTGATGTAGAAGAAAAAGGTAATAAAGAAGCTTTAGTTGAAAAACTACGTAAAAATTTAATGGAATATATTAATTTTTAGAAAGTAATTGTATGGAATCTAGTAAGACTAGTTTTCGAATTAAAATTTAATCTGGTAAAAAAACATGTTAAACAAAAAATCAGTTCTGATCACCGGCGGCACAGGCTCGTTTGGTAAAAAATTCATTGAAACAATTTTAGCGCGATACCCAGACGTTAAAAAAATTGTTATTTATTCACGCGATGAATTAAAACAGTCAATGATCAAACTAAAATATCCACATAATTCATTTCCTCAACTTCGTTTTTTTATTGGCGATGTACGAGATAGAGATCGTTTAACACAAGCATGTGAAGGAATTGATGTAATTATTCATGCTGCAGCTATCAAGCAAGTAGACACGGCAGAATATAATCCAACAGAATGTATTCGTACTAATATTGACGGTGCTGAAAATGTTATCCATGCGGCACTAGCCTGTGGTGTTCATGACGTTGTAGCATTATCAACAGATAAAGCTTGCGCTCCTATTAATCTTTATGGGGCAACTAAATTAGCATCAGATAAATTATTTGCTGCTGCAAATAACATAAGAGGCTCTAAAGATATTAAATTTAGTGTAGTACGTTACGGCAATGTAATGGGGTCTCGTGGCTCTGTAATTCCTTTCTTTATTGAAAAGAAAAAGGAAGGATTATTACCTATCACCCATAGAGAAATGACCCGTTTTAACATTTCATTACAAGATGGTGTAAATATGGTGATGTATGCAATAGAAAACCATATTGGTGGTGAAATATTTGTACCTAAAATACCATCGTATAAGATTACTGATATTGCTGAAGCTATCGCGCCTGACTGTGAAACAAAAGATGTAGGTATTCGCCCTGGTGAAAAGCTACATGAAGAAATGATTACGGATACTGACTCTTTGAATACAATTGATTTAGGAAAGTATTATGCCATTTTACCTTCTGTTTCATATACATATACAGAAGAAGAATACATGCAACATCATAAAGCAGTTAAAGTACCATTTGGCTTCAAGTATAACTCAGGAACGAATACTGAATGGGAAACTATTGACTCATTAAGAGCGCTTATTATTGAACATGTAGATGCAAGTTTTAAGGTGTAGTTAGAATTATGATTCCATACGGTAAGCAAGAAATCACACAAGCTGACATTGACTCTGTAGTTGAAGTATTGAAGTCTGATTTTTTAACACAAGGTCCTCAAGTACCAGCATTTGAAAACGCATTAACCACTCATACTGGTGCTAAATATGCATTTGCTATGAACAGTGCTACCTCAGCATTACATGTTGCCTGTATGGCATTAGATTTGGGGAGCAATGATTGGTTATGGACAACACCAATTACATTCGTTGCTTCTGCCAATTGTGGACGCTATTGTGATGCTAATATTGACTTTGTGGATATTGACGAAGCAACTTATAATTTATGCCCTAAAAAATTAAAGCAAAAGCTTGAACAAGCTAAAATTAAAAATTGCTTACCTAAAGTGTTAGTTGCCGTTCATCTTTGTGGGCAACCTTGTGATATGAAAGCAATAAAAGCACTCGCTGATGAATATGGTTTTGCTATTATTGAAGATGCCTCGCATGCTATTGGTGGCAAATACTTTGATAAGCCTATCGGTAATTGCCATTATTCAGACATTACTATTTTTAGCTTTCATCCTGTTAAAATTGTTACCACTGCAGAAGGCGGCGCAGCGCTCACTAATAATAAAGCACTTGCTGACAAAATGGCATTGTACCGAAGCCACGGAATTACTCGCGACGAAAACTTAATGACAGAGCCGTCGCATGGTGGCTGGTACTATCAACAAGTTGCATTAGGTTATAATTACCGTATGACAGAACTGCAGGCTGCACTTGGCGTAAGTCAAATGAAGCGTTTAGACAAATTCGTGGCCGCACGTCACAAATTAGCAGAGCGATACAATCAGCTACTTGCGCCGTTGCCAGTTACTACCCCGTTTCAAATTGATAATAGTTATTCAGGCTTACACCTTTATGTTATTAGACTTAATTTAGAGAATATTTCTTTAACGCATAAAGAAGTATTTGAACAATTACGTGAGAATGGGATAGGTGTTAACTTACATTATATACCCGTTCATTTGCAGCCTTATTATTGCCAGTTTGGTTTTAAAGAAGGCGACTTTCCATTAGCTGAACAATACTATAAAGAAGCTATTTCTTTGCCAATGTTTCATACTATGTCTACTGAACAACAAGATGAAGTGGTACAAGTTTTACATAAAATTATTGGTGGTTAACAAATGAATATTGCAATAATTCCAGCAAGGGGTGGCAGTAAACGCATCCCACGAAAAAACATTAAAGAGTTTTTTGGAAAACCGATGATTGCTTATTCTATTGAAGCAGCAAAAGCATCTGGATGTTTTGATAAAATAATCGTTTCAACAGATGATCAAGAAATTGCAAATGTTGCATTAGAATATGGTGCAGAAGTACCATTTATAAGACCTTCTGATATTTCAGATGATTATGCAACAACGATTGATGTTATTCAGCATGCCATTCTTTGGCTTGAAAATCATAATGTTACTATGAACTATATCTGCTGTATTTATGCAACTGCTCCTTTTATTACCCCCCAGTACATACAACAAGGATTGAAAGCTATAACAGAAAACTCTATTAATTATGCGTTTAGTGCAACATCTTATGCTTTTCCTATACAACGGGCTTTTTATAATGATCCTATGAACGGTATTAATATGTTTTACCCTGAGCATATTAATACTCGCTCACAAGATCTTAAAGAAGCATACCATGACGCAGGCCAATTTTACTGGGGAACATTAGCTGCTTTCTCAGAAGGAAAAGCTATTTTTTCCGAACAATCTAAAGCAATTATTCTACCTCGAAAGTTAGTTCAAGATATTGATACAGTAGAAGATTGGGAATTTGCAGAAGCCCTTTTTAGCGCGTTAAATTAGTTGATGATTCAATGACAATGAATGTTTATTTTAGAACCGATGCTTCTACCTATATTGGTAGTGGGCATGTTATGAGGTGTTTAGTATTAGCGCAAGCTATGAAAGAAAAAGGTCATCAAGTTACTTTTGTTTCTCGACGCCAAAAAGGTGACTTAATTGATCTAATTTATGAGCGTAATTTTAATGTATTAGAGCTATCACCAGTAAATGATCCTATTGAGCCAGTGAATAATGCTGACTACAAATCGTGGTTACAAGTCACATGGCAGCAAGATGCTGAAGAATTTACAAGTATGGTTCGTGATGTAGATATTGTAATTGTAGATCACTATGCTTTAAATGCTGAGTGGGAAAAACAAATTATACAGCACTTAAATTGCAGCTTATTTGCTATAGATGATCTTGTAAGAGAGCATTATGCTGACTTTATACTTGATCAAACATTAGGGCGATGTAGCTCCGAATACATTAATTCAAAAAGCAACTCACTAGCACTTACAGGCTGTGAATACGCACTATTAGCCCCTGCGTTTAATAAAAAAAGAGAATGTGTTTTAGATAAATCAATTATTCCGAATAAATTAAACTTACTTATTAGCCTTGGCGGAATCGACTTACCTAATGTTACTTCAATCGTATTACAAACGATAAAAGCAACAATAGATTTTCCACTGAGTGTAACTGTGGTGTTAAGTGCGCGAGCACCTCATTATAACGAGGTGGTCACATTTTGTCAGGAGAATAAAGATTGGATTAAACACATATCTTTCACGAATGATATGGCTACACTAATGGAGTCACATGATTTAGCGATAGGAGCTCCAGGGACTACATCATGGGAGCGAGCTTGCCTTGGGCTACCAAGTATAATTATCCCGATTGCTGATAACCAAAAGTATATTACCCAAGAGTTAACCGCAGCTAACGCTGCAATCTGTTTAAAAATAGGTGACATTAAGGCTAAACTGTTCAATTCTCTAAAAGAATTACTTTCTGACTATAAAGGCTTTAAAGAACGAAACCTTTCCTTATGTGACGGCTTAGGTGTTTACCGTATTAATGAAATAATAGAGCAATCAATTAATACTCAAAAATTAGATAAACCAAAAATAAAACTCCGATTTGCAAACACTAAAGATATTAAGCAGGTTTATAAATGGCAATGCTTACCCGAAACAAGAAAATATGCATTAAATCCGAAGGTTCCTTCTTGGGAAGAACATTCTAACTGGATGAGTAATAAATTAAAAAGTACCGTAGACTATTTTTATATTATTCAATTATATAATCCTAACGAGGGTCAATGGAACAACGTTGGTGTTGTTAGGCTAGATCGAATGACAAAGAAAAACTATCTTATAACTATTTCATTAGCGCCAAATAGTCATGGTAAAGGTATAGGTTTTCTATGTTTAACTTATCTTAATTCTATCCACAAATATATTAATATTCACGCCACTGTGGTTCCTGAAAACAAAGCTTCCCAACGAATATTTATAAAAGCTAATTATGAAAAGATATCACCTCAGGAGTTTATACATAAATCACTAGATTAATGTCTTCTATATATAATAAAAAAGTTTGAAAAATGAATCATTGAATAAATATGAATTTATCAGAGTCTATTTTATTCTATATAATAAAAACAAGATAAATATAAGATAAATATATGAATAACTATGTTGTAGCAACAATTAAAGAATGGAATATTAACGAATATAAATCCAGAGTATCATCATACCCTGGGAATTGGTTTTTAATTGATGATAAAATTGATTTAACTATTGAATATTTAAGAAAATTAAAACCAAAATATATTTTTTTTCCACATTGGAGCTGGATTGTTCCTGAAAATATTTTAAATGAATTCACTTGTGTTTGTTTTCATATGACCGATGTACCCTATGGTAGAGGAGGTAGCCCTTTACAGAACTTAATTATTAGGGGTCATGAAGATACAAAACTTACTGCTCTTCAAATGGTCAAAGAACTAGATGCAGGACCTGTTTTTTTAAAAGAAAAACTATCCTTAAAAGGAAATGCCACCAACATATTTAAAAGAAGTTCATTATTAACTTTTGATATGATTGAATATATTGTGGAACATGAACCTATAGCCGTACCACAAACAGGAACTGTAACTGAGTTCCCGAGAAGAAAACCCGAACAAAGTAAATTAACCGAAGATATCAGTTTAGAAGATTTTTATAACACTATTCGTATGTTGGATGCTGAATCGTATCCTAAAGCATATATAAAATTTGGTAATATCAAATTAGAATTTTCCAGTGTTTCAAAAAGCAATGATGGACTTCAAGCAACAGTAAATATATTTAAAGAAGAAAATAATGACTAAAAAATACATAGAAATAGATGGTAAACGTATTGGCAAAGATTATAAGCCATATATAATCGCAGAACTTTCAGCAAACCATAATGGTGATATTAATAACGCATTAAAAACGATTGAGGAGGCAGCTAAGTGTGGTGCCGATGCAATTAAAATTCAATCATATACTCCAGATACTATGACGATTGATTGCGATCACGAAGATTTTCAAGTGAAAGGTGGATTATGGGATGGATATAGTTTATATAAATTATATGAATGGGCGCACACTCCTTTTGAATGGCATGAACGATTATTTGAGAAAGCAAAAGAAGTTGGTATTACATTATTTTCAACTCCTTTCGATGAAAGTGCATTAGAATTATTAGAAGAGCTAAACGCACCAGCGTATAAAATTGCTTCATTTGAGTTAACGGATTTACCCTTAATAAAGCGAGTTGCCCAAACGGGAAAACCAATGATTATGTCGACCGGTATGGCTAATCTAAATGAAATTGAAGAAGCAATCATTACCGCCAGAGAAAATGGTTGTAATGATCTTGTTGTTCTTCATTGTATTAGTGCTTATCCTGCGCCATATGAGCAAGCTAATTTAGCCACCATACCTGACTTAGCAAAACGCTTTAATGTTATATCAGGCTTATCCGACCATACTTTAGGTACTGTGGTCTCGGTATCATCAGTTGTCCTTGGCGCATGTCTAATAGAAAAGCATTTCATTATTGATCGAAATGATAAAGGAGCTGATTCTGAATTTTCAATAGAGCCACATGAGTTAAAAAGACTTGTTGAAGAAACAGATGCAGCCCATAAAGCATTAGGTGTTGCTGGGTATGAAAGAAAACCAATTGAGAATGCGAGTATAAGATTTAGACGCTCATTATATTTCGTTGAAGATATAAAGTCAGGTGAGCTAATAACAGATAAACATATTAGACGCATTAGACCTGGTTTTGGTCTTGCTCCTAAACATTTTGATGAGTTAATTGGTAAGCGAGTTAATCAAGATATTGAAAGGGGCACTGCAACTAGTTGGGAGCATATTAGTAATGAGTAATACTATTCTAGTTGTTGCTGCTCATTCAGATGATGAAGCTCTGGGTTGTGGTGGTACTATCGCTAAACATATTGCGCAAGGTGATCAAGTGACCGTCGCCTTTATGACAAACGGCGTCGCCTCCAGACTAGATACTCCTGAGCATAATACTAATGCTACTAAAAGAGAAAGTGCAGCTCAACTGGCCTTGAAAGCTTTAGGAGTGTCTAACTTTCACCAATTTGATTTCCCTGATAATAAAATGGATACCGTAGCTTTATTGGAAGTAACCCAAGCGATAGAATCGGTCATTTCAGCATGTAAACCAGATACAATTTATACTCACTTTGGGCATGACTTAAACATAGATCATAGAATTACACACAAGGCCGTTATGACTGCTTGTCGTCCACAATCCTGGTCTTCAGTAAAAAAAATATTATCTTTTGAAGTGTTATCGAGTACCGAGTGGAACTCACCATCAATTAATGCTTTTCAACCTCATTATATTGTTGATATATCTAATTACTGGAATAAAAAGCTTGCTGCATTAAAATGTTACGAAGATGAAATGAGAGATTTCCCACACAGTCGCAGTTATCAATGCGTGGAAGCTTTGGCTATATTAAGAGGGGCAACTCATGGTTTTGAAAAAGCAGAAGCCTTTTTTGTTGAGCGTATCTTAGACGTTTAAACCCCATAATTGATAAAATAGCATTTAAGGCAAAGCTTTTTATAGCTACTAACAACCAAGAAATAAAGGTGATTTATTATTTTCATATGCATTAGGAATCTTGTTTAATTAATGGCTATTTTGGTTAAGTCAAAAGGAATACTTGCTCGCAAAAAGCAAATTGAGAGCTGCCTTCCACACTCTTTAGCCTTACTTAAAAAAAGAAAGGTTGTTGCAAGTCATGATAGCTTTGCTGGCTGGGGACTTAAAGCTAGTACCAATAAAATCAAACAACAGGCTAGTGATTTTGGCGTGCCTTATTTACACCTAGAAGATGGTTTTATTGGTTATATTGGCCACCCTGCAAAGCAAGGTCATGCTGTTTCATTGATTTCAGACTCGCAAGGTATTTATTATGATGCCCGCCAGCCCTGTAATTTAGAATCACTAATAAAAGAACCGTTAAGTGAAGCACAGTTAGCCCGTACAAATGCCTTAATAAAGCTAATCACTAACAAAGGCATCACTAAATATAATGTTTATGATGCAGCTGAGTTGCCTGAATTGTTAAAGGTAAAATTGTCGAACCTTAAGCAACAAAAAATATTAATTGTTGACCAAGTTTCAGGGGATTTATCTATCACCGGTGCGATGGCTGATGAAAGTAGTTTTGTTGCCATGATCGCGCAAGCGAAAGCAAATCACCCTAATGCTACCTTGTTAATTCGTACGCACCCAGATACTCGCCTTGGCAAGAAGAAAGGGGTATTAGCTAAACTTATTGCTAATGGGGAATTAACCAATGTTGAAATTATTAATGAACATTGTCATCCTCATGCATTAATCAACGCTGTTGATGCGGTATATACGGTGTCGTCGCAAATGGGGTTTGAAGCATTATTACTTAATAAGCCAGTTTATTGTTTTGGGTTGCCATTTTATGCGGGTTGGGGATTAACGCACGACCAACTTCATTGTGACCGACGTGAAAAAATCTCGCTGCAGCAGCTTACCTATGCTGCTTTGGTTAAATACTGCCATTATTACAACCCAGTACTGCAAATCAAGTGTGAAGTTGAAGACGTTATTAACCTTATTCGTTTGCAACAAAAAGGCAAACCGCCATACCGTCGCCTTTATTTAATTGGTTTTTCGTTATGGAAGCGCGCCTTTATGAAACATTTTTGTCGACATTTAGCCGATGAACTTGTCTTTACCAAGCAACCACCAGTAAAAATTGCTGATAATGACATGTTGCTTGTTTGGGGCGCTAAGTATCCAGAGTTAAGCAATTGTTTTCGTGTTGAAGATGGTTTTATTCGCTCCAATGGTTTGGGCGCTAATTTGTGCCGCCCTTCTTCATTGTCTATTGATCAAGCAGGCATCTATTTTGATAATCGCACGCCAAGTGACCTTGAACACGCCTTAAATGAAAATGTATTAACGGTAAATGAGTTAAAACGAGGCCAAGCATTAATTAAGAAGATTAACGACACTGGTGTTAGTAAATATAATGTCGGCGAGCACAACACGATTACGATTAATAATCAGCATAAAAAAATATTGCTGGTTATTGGCCAAGTTGATGGTGATGCATCAATTGTGACCGGTAGTTTGAATATAAAAAGTAATGAAGCGTTACTTTATGCGGTAAAAGAAAAGCATCCAGATTGTTATATTATTTATAAACCTCATCCTGATGTAGTGTCGGGTAATCGTGAAGGAAATGTATCGTTAGAATGCATATCACAGTGCGTTGATGAACAAATTACTCACCAGTCTTTAACGAGTTTGTATGCACATATTGATGAATTACATACCATGACGTCGTTAAGCGGTTTTGAAGCGTTATTAAACAATGTTGTAGTGCATACTTGGGGGCAACCGTTTTATGCTGGCTGGGGATTAACCACTGATTACTATCCGCCTAAACGACGATTTAAAACCATAACCTTACCCGAGCTAGTATTCACTACCTTGGTGCAATATCCGCTTTATATTGATTGGGACACGGGTTTATGGGTAACACCCGAGTTGTTAATTGATAAAATTGCTGATGGTAAAAATCAAGACATTAAAAAACAGTCGTTTTGGAATAGAAAATTATTAAAGCTGCAGTATATTTTTGAAATATTTCGTTCAGCGCATTAATACTTGATTTGTAAATTATTAATAATTTACAAATCAAAATACTCCTAATTTTTTTAATGTGCCCAAATCTCGCTAAAATATGTTTTTAGTAACTCAGCCACTATCACTACTCTTTCAACGTGTTGGTAGCGTTTATGGATAACGATATGTAACTCACCCGCAGTCAATTTACTTAGGTCAATATTTAACGCTGTAAGCCCTTTAATTAATGGACTTTCTAAAAAAATATTAGGTAAAGCTAATGCACCTAATCCGGCACAACAAGCTGCGATTTGCACGTTATAATCATTCGCGCTAAATACGGGCTTAAAATTCGGTATTTCTCTCTTTAAAATTTGATTAGTCAGTAAATGGTTATGATCTTCAGACCAACAGATCCAATTTAAGTCTTGCAGAGTCACCTCATCACTGAGCGTGTTAGCGACATCTTCCGCGACATACACGTTTATGCCACAATAAAAAGACGCCAAACAAATTAAATCGTTATCTTTTGGTTTTTCTGTACGAAGTGATATATCTGCCTCACCGCGCGTTAAATTAAACGTATTTGTGCCACTTAACACTTCAAGCTGAATACCGGGATAGCTTTCTTTTAGTTTTTGTCCCACTTGTGGGAGAAAAGCAAAACAAACGCCAGGAGGCGCAGTGATCCGGACTCTCCCTTCAACTTTATTGGGTGCTTGCGCTAACGTCATGGTTTCAACCGACCAAATAGCCATTTGTTTTGCAGCGGGTAACAGTTTTTGACCTAATGCAGTCAGTTGACAGCCCTGACTAAAGCGAGAAAATAAAGGCTGACCAAGCGCTTGCTCTAGCTCTGCAATACGCCGGCTTAAGGTTGGTTGACCAAGCTTTAAATTTCGTGCGGCTGCACTAAAACTGCCAGTTTCTGCTACGGCTAAAAAGAGTCTAATATCTTGCCAATTCAATTCATCGCTATTCATTTTTGGATATGCCAATGGTTATTTAGTAGATTTACATCTTTTATGGAATAGCTAAACTATGCCACATCTTCTTTTACTACTAAAGGAGAATACTTACATCACCCAATAACGAGGTAAATAACATGCATAAAGGTAAGCGAACTATAAAGATAGTCATTGGCGTTCTTAGCTTATTATTCGTATTTTTCATTATATGGATTAACCAAGCAACGCCAACTAATCACCCCGTTATTACCTCAGTATTAGGGCAAAAAAGTAATTACCAGTCTCTCGTTAATAGCCTGAGCACAGGTAAAAAAATATCGGTGAAAAAAATTAAATCTGCCAATTGGAAAGTGCCTCTTAGTGGCTTACTTAACCTTGATGCAGAAGCAGCACAACATGCAGGGTTGGAAGACCATGATGAAAACATTCAAATTTATACTTTCCATTTAACACATCCTATACATGGCGATTTTTTGATTGATACCGGTATTAGCAGTCAGTTTTATAATGATCCGCAGTCGTTAGGAATTCCTAGTTGGTTGGGATCGTTATATGGATTAGAAAAAATGACAGCACTTACTACAACGGAAGATTATATCAACGAACAAAACGTGGCTTTAAAAGGTGTTTTTTTAACTCATTTACACCTTGATCATATCAGTGGTATGTCAGCAATAAATAAACAGGTGCCTTTGTATGTAGGGCAAGGTGAAACTCAAGAAAGGTATTTCTTATATGCGGCAACGCAAGGCATAACCGATATAATGCTTGAAGGTAGACCCGCATTACAAGAGTGGGCTGCAGACTATATTGATGTATTTGGTGACGGTAGTGTATTTGCCATTCATTCACCAGGCCACACCGCGGGTTCTACCGCCTATTTAGTCAATAGCATTGAAGGCCCGGTGCTTTTTACTGGTGATGCAAGTCATACGTCGTGGGGCTGGAATCATAGTGTTGAACCGGGCAGTTTTTCAACTGACCAAATTCGTAGTAGAGCAAGTTTAAATAAACTCATTAAGTTAGTTAAAAGTTATCCTGAAATTAGCGTACAGCCTGGACATCAGAGTTTGTAAATGATGTGCATTATTACGAATGAGAGATGCTATTACGTCGGCTTTTTGAGTGAGTGTCTTACTTATCTTTCTCAATTATCTTTCCCAAGTACCTTTCCTAAGTACCTTTCCCAATAATCTTATCTCGTCAGACAATACTATGGGTGATAGTTTCAGGGCTAATTCACCGTGATCAACGAATATTATAAACGCTATATGTACGTCATAAATGAACCAAGATAGATGCCTGATCTTTCTTGGTCATTTTACTCACCACAAGGTTAAATGAATTATCGATCATGCGCTCAATTTCTCCTTGCGGTATTGAGCCATCAAGAATAATGGTATTCCAAAGTCTTTTATTCATATGATAACCGGGGATTACTGCAGGAAATATATCACGCAACATAATAGCTTCATCAGGATCACATTTTAAATTAATGCAAAAACTCCCCTTCATTTTATCATTCGTGTTTTTTTCATTACCCTTGCCTAAAGAAAGTGTGGCAAACATTTTATCTTTCACACGAAATACTTTTATATCATCACCAAAAGGGTAATACACAGAGGTGTCAGGCTTTGAAAGCAAGTAAGCTTCTACCTGTTGAGCAATTAAGTTAGCTGTCATAATATTTTCCTGTTGTTAACGTGACTCGTACCATTTCTATTAATTTTATGATATTTTAAAGATATTAAATTGTTAACATGAAGTGTATGTTCTTTTAAATAAACCGCATACTGGTCAGACCACAAACATGAGGTAATTGTGTATAATTACCTTTAACAACTAACCCTACTTTCACGCGCAGCATTGAGTCTCCTGAATATAGGGAGAAAAAGCCGACCTTAGAGTCGGTTTTTTTATAACTGAAATAAGGACATTTACTTGAAGACTCGTGTATATATAGATGGCTACAACTTTTATTACGGCTGTCTAAAGCGAACTCCTTACAAGTGACTTGATTTAACCTCACTTTTTATAAAACATATCCTACCTAGTTCTTCTAACCAATCACACTCATACGATGATTTAAGTATTAAATTTTTTACTGCTGACATTGTTGGTAAAGCTGCGATGTCTGAAGATTCGTTAAAAGACCAACAAACATATCACCGAGCATTAACTTTTCATTCAGATGAAAACAACTTAGAAATAATTAAAGGCTACTATGCCATCAACCAAACACGCGCCTTTAAAGTTGATGAATGCAACCCTAAAAAACCACCAAATCAATGTAAATATGTTGATATATGGAAACTAGAAGAAAAACAAACAGACGTAAATATAGCTGTTGAATCGCTTTATGATGTTATGACTGATAACACTATAGAACAAGTTGTATTTGTTACTAATGACACCGATTTAGCCAGTGTCCTAGAAAAATAAAATCATTGAATACAGTTAAAGTTGGCCTTGTCATACCAACTACCGATAGCATGCGTATTCCAAATGAAAATTAGATAAGCTGGCTGATTGGACTAGGAAGAATATCTTAGAATATGAATTGAAAGCATCTCAATTACCACGCTCTGTTGAAGGTGAACGTAAAGCAGCCATCAAACCTATTGGTTGGTTTGGACAACCTGATATTATTGAAAATATATTTGAAACACTACTCCAAGTTGAAAAGAATCGAACAAAGTGCTGGCGTTGGTTAGAACAAAAACCTCCAGTTTTTGACGACTTACCTCCGTTATCCACCCAACCAATAAACTTATTAGATGATGAAGATTCAGCTAAGACTGTATTACTTTATGCTCAAAAATACGTGGAATTTAAACAGAACAAATAAAATATTTTCCTGTTGTTAAAACTACCTATACCAAGTTCAATAAGGTATCTAAAAAAATAGCATAAAAAAGCCCTGACATCTCAGCGCTTCTATTGGCTTTTTTAAATACTAGCTAACCTGAACTACATTACTATTAAAAAGCTATTAAAAAGCTATTAAAAACTATAGGTCGCTTCAGCCCATGCACTAACACCTTCTTGTGGTAGTCTCGACATTACAGCAACATCAGTGCCTTTTACGCGATTATAACCACCTAAATGCTTTTGATAGCTTTTATCTAACAAATTATCCACACCAAAACGTAAAGTAAGGTCGTTATTGACATAATATTGAGCATCAACATTAAGTACGCCATAACCTGCCGTTTCTTGCTCATCGTTAGTTGATGAGACTTTCGTTTGTTTTGCTGCCATCACTAAGCTTGTTTTTACCATCCAGTTTTGCCCAGTGTAGCTTAATTGAATTTGCCCATTAAGTGGTGCAATACGATATAAGTTATCATTAATGTCACGACGTTCACCTTGTACATAGTTAATAATGGTGAATAGCTGTACTTCGTTGGTAATGTTGTAATAACCGTTCAGATCAAAGCCGTAAAGCTTGGCATCAACATTAGAGAATTTCAGCGGGTTGGTGTCGCCAGCCATCATAGTCGCCATTTGTTTAGCGGCCATATCATCCATGCCTATTGAGGTACCTTGAATATAGTCATCAATTGATTGATAGAAAATATGAGGCGCGATCATCAACGTATCATCTTGATAATTTAAACCTAAATCAAGTTGATACGCCGTTTCTGACTTCAAGTTAATGTCGCCAATATAAGTATGGCCATCAGCTAAGCCGCCGGTTGATTCCATTGGCGTCCATAGGTACAGCTCTTGGTATGATGGCGCACGATTTTTTACACCAATGCCTGCAGAAATCGATAAATTATTAGAAAGGATTGTTTGTGTATTTAACGCAATATCAAGGTTGTTGTCGGATACTTGACGATTAGTCTCATTAAAACCATTTTGTAGCTCGCTTGCTAAACTTGCCATACTTGGCATTTCCATGTCTGAATCCATGCCATCGCTCATATCCATATCGTCACTCATGTCCATATCTGAGTCCATGTCCATCATTGCCATTGAAGTACTTACGTTTCCGGCATTAGACTCAGCTCGTTTTAACCTAGCACCCAACTGCACTGTGGTTTGGTAAAACTGCTTTTGCCATTCTACGAATAAGCCATAACGATTGTCTTCAACGTTATTAAAATTAACAATTTCAAACATCATATTATTTGGATTAGTGATCACTGAATCATGGGTTGCAAAATAACCATCTATACCAAAAGATAGCTCACCAAAATCAAATTCTTTCGCTAATTCAAAGGTAAAGTCTGACGTTTCTGCTGTCGCGTTATTACGGCGGTAGGCGGAAGGATCATCGTTTGTACGCATTAAAAAGTTTGTCATGCCATGATCAGCATCGGTATAGCCTAGCTGCCATTCGCCTTGCCATTCATGTAAACTAAAAACACCATCTAACGTCACTCGGTGACTTTCAATATATTCAATGTCCATCGGTAACGCTGGCGTACCTGAGTCATTAGTGTCGGTGTAATGGTAGCTTAGCCCGACTTCGTTAGCGTTTTTGCTATAACGAATGTCACCACCGACTTGTACTTTGTCAAAATCGGTAGGTTGAATAACAACGTCGTTGCTGCTTTCCATACTATCGCCTACTTGGCTATTACCGTAGAGTAAAACGGCAATATTATCTTTAGCAATATTGGTCACCGCTGATAAAGTTTTAGCGCTGTTGTTATTACGGTAGCCAACTTGAATATCGCCATTTACGTTTGTGATTGTGTTATTCATTGTTTCAGCTTTACGCATTTTCACTTCAATCGCACCACCAAGGGTATTAATGCCTGCTGATACCGGTGCAATGCCACGATATACGGTCATTGAATCAACAATTAATGGTGTTGAATAACTCAGTGGCGTATCCATAGCATTAGGCCCGGCACCAATAACAGGATGTCCATCAAGTGAGGTGGCTAACCTGTCACCATACAAGCCCCGATATTGTGCAATACCGGTAATTGGGCCATTGCTATTAATGTTTGCACCTGGAACTGAAATGAGCCAGTCAGCTAGATCAGGAACACTGGTTTTTCCTTGTGCATATCCCATACTACTTTCTAAACTGTGATGGCGTTGGTTAGTAATAGTAATGACTTCTAAATTGTCACTAATACCCTTTGCTTCATCGGCTAAAGCTGTATTTGACATGATAAGAGGCGAAGAAGTTATTGCTGATAGTAAAACAAGTTTTACGGCAAGAGATAAACGCGTAATAGAAGTGCGCATAAAATTTCACTCAATGTTAAAAGGTTGGTTAAATTGGTTTTTAACTTTTATTCAATGGTGTGTATTCTTACGGGATAGTTAAGAGAGAACAAAGGGAAATAGCCAATGTGCGACAAAATGTCACAGGCAACAACCTGTTTACTTGTACTAGATCAATAAAGCGACCTTTTCGTGCTAGTTTCAAGCGATATATTTACTTATACCAATCTCACTAACTATGTAATTATTTCTACTTGTTAAAATTACCAACTACATCGTTACTTAGTTAATGAATCTGGTATTAGGTACTAGGGTGTTTTGTCAAAAAAAAACAAGTAGAATAATAATATAGAAAATACTAAGTGACTAATGCGCTGACAATGGCACAATGGTACGACAATTTTTTAACAGGAATCTGAATGAAAGTTTTTTTTAGCTTAGCGCTTTTTTTACTCGGTACAGTACTAAGCAAGACTAGTTTTGCCGAAGAGCAAGCAGAACAATTATTTAACCAACTTAAACCTTCGCTTTTTCAAATAAAATTAATAGACAAAGCCAGTGGTGAGAAATCGTCTATTGGCTCTGGTTTTCAAATAAGTAACGACGGTATTATTGCTACTAACTATCATGTTATTTCCAGCTATGCTTTGCATCCTCAAAAATACCGAATAGAGTACCTTGATGGTCAGGGAAATACCGGTGACTTAATATTAAAAAGCGTAGATGTGATCAATGACCTAGCATTAGTTAGACGTGATGTTGTGCAAGAAACGCCTTATTTTCAATTATCGAAAGCATCGCCACATAAAGGCGAGCAACTATTCTCGTTAGGCAACCCTCATGACTTAGGTATGATTGTTGTGCCCGGTACTTATAATGGCCTGAAAAGAGAGTCGTTTAATGATCGCATTCATTTTACGGGTTCAATTAATTCAGGGATGAGCGGTGGCCCTGTGGTAAATAAGGAAGCGGAAGTTGTTGGTATTAATGTCGCAACGTCGGGTAACTCTATCGGTTTTCTTGTACCTCATGACAAGTTAGTCGCATTATATGATAGCTTTTTAAAGGCTCCACCTAATAGCATTGAACAACAGATGACAGCACAATTAATGGCGAGTCAAAATAAATTAATAGAGACTATTTTAAACAGTACATGGCAAGAAAAACAGCTTGGTGAAGCCGCGATTATTCCTATTATTGACGTACCTTTTATTCGTTGCTGGGGCAATTCAAATGCAGATAAAGCAGATGCGTTGATTTTAACCGCTGTCGCTAATTGTTCTTTGGATGAAAATACTTATATTTCATCTAACTTCTTTACCGGCACCATGGAAATTGAATTTAGAACAATGCAAGCGAAAGATATTAGCACTAATAAGTTTTATCACTTATATCAGCAACAAATTGCTCATGCCAATGCAGGCAATAGAGCTGATAAAGAAAATGTAACTGAATTCCAATGTCACGATGATTTAGTAATGCCTGATAATCAAGCGATTAACAATAAAACAGTCTTTTGTACTCGTGCTTATAAAAAATTCCCTGATTTATACGATGTACTTTATTTAGCTGCTTCGGTAGATAAAGATCAGCAAGCTATTGTTAGCCACTTTACCATAGCAGGGGTTAGTCAGCCGAATGCGTTAGCCTTTACTCGTCAATTTATGGAGGCGGTATTATGGAAGTAACCACAACAGATATGCCTGAATCACTAATAGACAATGATGAAATAGCAGAAAATCAATCGCTGATAGAGAAAATAGCAGCAAGTGAAATCATCATTGAAGAAATTAGTCGCAATCATAAATTACTACACAGACATAGGTTATCAAAACCGCAAATACATATTGGCCGTGATTATCATAACGACATTATTTTAGATGATCCGCATATTTGCCCTAGCCATATCAGTATTGATGAAATAGATGGTCAATGGAAAATTACCGATAATCAAACATTGAATGGCTCTTATATTGAAAATAAAGCGCAAAAAAAGCGTCCAGCAAATGAGCACATAATCAATGACGGCGATATTATTACCTTAGGGAAAAGTCAGTTAAGAATATTATTTAATCATCACCCTGTTGAACCAACCTTGCCTTTTAGCCCTTTTGAAAGCTTTATTAATTTAATGCGCCACCCTGTTGTGCTGCTATCAAGTTTGATTTTATTTACCTTGATTGCTGGTAACGTGTTTTATCTTAATACCTCAAAAGAAGTTAATTTTAGCCAGCTGTTAGTGCCAACCATTGGTATGACTCTCGGTTTTGCTTTATGGCCTGCTGGAGTCGCTTTAGTTTCTTACTTAAGTAAAAATGAAACGCGAATAATGGCGCAAATAGGGATAAGTTTCGCTTTTTTCAATCTTATGTGGTTTAGCGATTTCTTAGAAGGGGTTGTTAAATTTAACAGTACCAGTGATTCACTAGCCGCTTTACTGATTGTTCTTATTTCTATTGCCTTAGCGTTTAGTTTATTTTGGCTTAATAGCTATATTGGCTTCCATATGTCAGCAAGACGACGCCTAGTTGTTGCGGCAAGCATGACCTTATTATTGTTTGGTGGTAGTTATTTAGTGCAATACAGCAATAAGCCTGATTTTGATCCAAGACCGCAATATAATGCGACGATTATGATGCCAAGCTTTCTCATTTCATCAAGCGCTAGTGTCGATGATTTTATTGGAGATAGCAGTAAGCTATTTGATAAAACGAAGCAGGAAGCAGTTAAAGAGTAGTGCTGTTAAGATTTTTCAGTTAACTCTACAAAGTACAAGCCTAAAATTATGAGCCTACAATTACAGGCTTAAGCAGTACAAGCTTTAGAATAGACTAGCCACTTTTGATATGACTAAAAGTGGCTAGTAAAAGTGGCTAGCGTTAACAATTAACGCCATATTATATCCCCCATTATGGGCGAGGAATAAAACCTACCGCATCATACACTGACGTTAATATTTTATCAGCGCGAAGCGATGCTTTTTCAGCGCCACTTTTCATTACTTGATCTAGAAAAGCTTGGTCTGCACGATATTGATGAAATTTAGTTTGAATTGGCTCTAACATAGCAACAACAGCATCAGCCACATCACCTTTTAAATGGCCATACATTTTATCTTCATAGTCAGGTACTAAGCTATCAATCGACTTACCTGTAGCACATGAAAGTAAAGATAATAAGTTTGAAACACCTGGTTTCTCTTCTAAATTGTAGTAAATATTGGCTTGCTCGTCAGAGTCTGTTACCGCACGTTTAATTTTCTTAGCAATTTTTTTCGGGTCTTCTAATAAACCAATAAAGTTGCCTGGGTTGTCATCAGACTTAGACATTTTCTTAGTTGGTTCAAGCAAACTCATCACGCGTGCACCATGTTGAGGAATGAACGGATCGGGTACAGTGAATATATCACCATAAATATTGTTAAAACGTGTCGCAATATCACGCGCTAATTCTAAATGTTGTTTTTGATCATCACCAACAGGTACGCTATCAGCGCCATATAATAAAATGTCTGCTGCCATTAATACCGGATAAGTAAATAAACCTGAGTTCATATTTGCTTCAGATTTTTGTGACTTATCTTTGTATTGCGTCATACGGTTTAATTCACCCATTTGGGTATAACAATTTAACACCCAGCTTAATTGCGCATGTGCAGGTACATGTGACTGGATAAAAATAGTGCTTTGCTCTGGGTCTACTCCACAAGCTAAGTACAACGCTAGGCCGTCTAAGGTCGCTTTACGTAAGTCTTCCGCCTTAGGTCGAACAGTAATTGCGTGTTGGTTGACCAACATATAATAACATTCGTTGCTAGATTGCATATCGACCCATTGTTTTAATGCGCCTAAATAATTACCAATAGTTAATTCGCCAGATGGCTGACAGCCACTTAGTACAATAGGTTTACTCATGATGTTCCTTAAATAAAGCCAGAGTTGCGCCCCTAGCCATTTTGTTATGTATGATTTTTTGTTTTCGATCTACACTTTTGCTAGTTCAGCACGCATAGCATCAATAGCTACTTTGTAATCGGGTTGTGAGAATATGGCACTACCCGCAACAAACATATCTGCACCAGCTTTAGCAATATCAGCGATATTATCAGCTTTCACGCCACCGTCGACTTGTAAACGAATATCTCTACCGCTTGCGTTAATTTTTTCTTTCACTAAACGTAATTTGTCTAATGTTGTTGGGATAAAAGATTGTCCACCAAACCCTGGATTAACTGACATCAATAAAATTACATCAAGTTTATCCATAACAAAATCTAAACATTGTAAAGGCGTTGCCGGATTCAACACTAAACCCGCTTTACAACCGTTATCTTTTATCAGCTGTAAGGTACGATCAATATGATCACTTCCTTCAGGGTGGAAAGTAATGATATCAGCACCCGCTTTGGCAAACTGAGGAACTAATGCATCAACTGGCTTTACCATTAAATGTACATCAATTGGCGCGGTGATACCGTAATCACGCAATGACTGACAAATCATTGGCCCGAACGTTAAATTAGGCACAAAGTGATTATCCATAACATCAAAGTGCACTACATCAGCACCCGCAGATAAAACTTTAGCAACATCATCACCCAAACGAGCAAAATCAGCAGATAAAATAGAAGGTGCAATTAGAAAAGAAGACATAATATATGCTCAATCAGAAAAATTATCAGTATTATACCCAAGCCACTTAAAAATACGAGTCTCAACCATAACGTGAGCCAAATGAAATGATGCACATCATTAGTACAAACGAACTTATAGCGCACCATTATAGTGCAATTATTGAAAGTTAATATCGAGAGTAAAATAAAAGACTAAAATGTAACCAACGGATAAATAAGAATTTTAATAATAAAAACGTACTATTTTTCATACGGGCATCATCTTTGCAAAATCATTAGCAGTTTAAACTTAATAATAATATAAAATATAAAGGGATAAATATGAAAAAATCAATTTTAAATATCGCACTCACAACAATTTTAGCTACATCAGCTATGGTTTCTACTTCAGCTTCAGCGGTTGAAGGCTTAAGCGCTAATGTTGCTGCAACCTCGAATTATTTATGGCGTGGTTTAGAGCAAACAAATGGTGACTCAGCTATTTCAGGTGGTATTGATTATGCTGCTGATTCAGGTTTCTATGTTGGTACATGGGCTTCAAATGCTAGCTGGGCTGAAGGCATGACTTATGAACTAGATTTCTACGCTGGTTTTGGCGGCGCAATTTCTGAAGATGTTTCATACGATGTTGGCTTTATCTATTACGCTTACCCTGATGAAACTTCTGGTGATGCTGATTTTTCTGAAGTATACGGTAGCATTTCATTTCAAGCATTAACCCTTGGTGTATCTGTATTAACGTCTGGTGAAGGTGCTGATGCTGGCGATACTATTTATGCTAGTGCCGATTATGCAATTGCACTACAAAATGACGCTGAAGTTAATTTACACATTGGTTCATATAGCGGTGATTGGTTAGCTGAAGATTCAATTGACTATGGTGTAAGTATCTCAAAATCAGGTTTCACTTTTGGTGCATCTGCAACTGATTTAGACGGTGCTGCAGGCGATGTAAAAGTATACGTTGCTTACGCGATTGATATTGATTTATAAGCCTAAAGCTTAAAAAACATTAATAAAAACAAAAAACACTAAGAAACAAGAAAGCGCTAATTGCCGATATAAGCAATTAGCGCTTTTTAGTTATAGCATTGTTAGTTATCAAGCTGAGCATTGTCGCATTTACGGAATTTGCTAGATTTTGTTGATTTATTGCACTATAGTTTTCATTACTCATTCATTTAACTTCGAGTAATCGATGTCAGATAAAACATCATCAATGAAAAACACCTTTAAAAGTGTAGCGGCTGCGTTCTTTGGGGTGCAAAGTAATAAAAATAGAGAAAATGATTTTTCTCAGGGAAAAATAAGCCATTTTATTATTGTCGGTATTATTAGTGTTGCTATTTTCATTACCGCTTTACTGATAATTGTAAATTTGGTTATGCCTGCTAACTAACTTTTCTGATCTAATACCATTATAATTAACCTTGTATCTTGATGTGATGCTTAGCTTTGTTAGCAATAGATCACCACACTCAGTTATTTATATAACGCTAAAATCTCTTGTACCTTAACTCTACTTTTACCCTTTTGACTTATTGAACGCTGTACTTGAAACAACTTCTTTTTGGTTGCTCCTTTATAAAGTTCACGAGTAAAGTCAACATAATGATTTGATATCAATGTAGGGATATTTCTTTTCTTGGCTATTTCAGCATAGTCTACTAATCGCTTTTGATCTTCATCGGTAAACGAATTACCAGCATAGGCAGTAAAGTTCGACGTTGGGTTAATTGGTGAATAAGGTGGATCACAATACACCACGTCACTCACATTTAACTGAGTGAATGCCGTTTCAAAGTCGCCTTGAATAAATGTTGCTCTTTGGGCTTTTTCAGAAAAGTACTCTAGCTCGGCATTTGGAAAATATGGATGCTTATATCTACCAAAAGGAACATTATAGCCGCCGCTTTTATTATAACGACATAGTCCGTTATACCCGTGTCTATTTAGGTATAAGAACAAGAGTGAACGTTCGTATGGATCAGTCGATTGATTAAACTGGGTTCGTAATTGGTAATATTTTTCTGAATCATTATTACCGCCTGTAAAGAAGCGCTGTGCATCAGCGATAAATGCTGTTGGCTGATTTTTAATGATATTAAACAGGTTTATCAGATCTTTATTCATATCTATTAAAAGATATTCATCAAAATCTAAATTAAGGAATACAGAACCACCGCCCACGAAAGGTTCAACTAGTCTTGTTTTACCTCTTTTAGGTAATAAGCTAGCAATTTCATGTACAACTTTTTTTTTCCCACCAGCCCATTTTAAGGCAGATCGCATTCCAGCTAGTGATTGAGCTTTAGTCACAAAAGAGACCTATAAGTTAATAGTAGCTAGAGCTAACATAGATATTTACCGAGAAGTAGATTGTATATCAGTTTTCAAAGTTTTTTTAAAATAGAACTATCGAGGCTACTTTAAAAATGCACAATGTTTGTTGCTCATGCTCGCCTGAATCATATTATTTTGAATAGGCAACCAATAAAAATGAAAGGTAATTGTATCTTGATTTACCCTTTAGCGATATTCATTTTTATTTATAATATTGTGATTAAAGTAAAGCCTAACGATTATTAATTTCTGCTTTAACAAGTGCGAGATCTTTAATCCATACCCCTCTATCAATAATTTCTTTAGGTAAAGCACTGATAGCCTCATTAGCTTGGGCTTTATTTTCGAATATCTTTGTTGTTAATACAATAAACGTTTGATCATTTAATTTTTTCTGATAACTAAAGTATTGCAAATTAGCATTGGCTTTCATAAACCTTTTTAACAAGGTTAAGTCGGTGAATCCTACAATTTGGACAACATAACCTTTAGGCGCATTTAAATAGTAATTCGGCGTTAATGCCAAAGGCAGAGTAACTTCTGTAGGCTTACTTACAGCTTCTTTTGTTGCTAATTCGGGTTTTGCTTTAGCCGCAGCCTTTGGTGCGGTAACCGGTATCAATTTTTCTGTGGTTACGGCTGGCTCTTTAACTTCAGCTAAGTCTAACGCTTGTAAAATGTCCTCAGTTTGAGCTGAACGATTCTCAGTGCTAGCAACCGTTTGTTGCTCGCCCATTAAAGCTGCCTGAATATCTACTGTGGTCGCGAATTCATCGGCTTCAGGTAGCGCAATAGCATTATTACCTTGTGCTAATGGCTGTTCATTTGACTGCTGCGCGTTTGCAATTATAACGCTGTCGTTAATATTCGATTCTGGTAATTGAGATAAACTAAAGTTGTTGTAATTAATAAGTACAAACCAAGATAGGCCAATAAGTCCAAAAATTACTAATGCGGCCGTTGCTACCTTCAACCACAGTTTATTGCTAAACATTACATTATCACTAGTAAACTTGGCGTGATCTAGCGGGAATAATTGTCCTGATTTTGCATCAATTATCGCCAATTTATTTTTAAAAATACTTTTATTCTTTGCAACATTTTGTGCCGCTTGCTCGTTACCAAATAATGCAACGTTGATTTTACTTTGGGTTTTATTTGCTACGTCAACTAACTGACAAAGTTCGTATTTCATTTGTAATGATAAAGCGTGTGCATGCTCAACAACAATGGTGATACTTTCTTTGCTTTTTTTACTTAGGGTTAAAAGGCTAACGGCGAGTGATTTTTCTGGATCAAATAAGGTATTAGCAAAAAGCTGCTCAATAAAACGACAGCGCATTTGAATATCATTTAATTTTGATGAAGCAGAAACAAAAGCGACATTGGTTTCTTGTGCTGAATTGTTTGCTTTTGATGGTTTATCTTTGGCAAGGCTAATTAAAAATTGACGCGCAGCTTGCGTGTAAACACCGCTATCGTTATCAACAATCAAAACAGCTTGTTTCGAAAAACGTTGAATATATTCAATACGTGCACTAACACTTATTGATGTGACTGCTGGCTCAGTATTTAATGGCATGGAGGCTATACTAGCTTCATCTATGTTAGTGTGTGCTGCTGCCGACATATTCAACCCTTGCTACAATTACTATGCCTAAAACTATACGGCTTTAGGCATAACTAAAATTATAGAATTTGTTGAAGTGTCTCTTGCGTTATGTCATCACGAATTTCTGACTTTCCTATCGCAGTAGGAACAATAAAACGTAATTTACCGCCAATATTTTTTTTATCTCGGCGCATATGACGAGTAAAGTCATCACAGCCCATTGTTTCTGGCGCTTGTAACGGTAAATCAAACGCTTCAATAAGCGATTCGATTCGACAAAGTTCTGACACTTCAAGCAAATTCATTGCTACTGCTAACTTACCAGCAAGTACCATGCCAGTAGCAACTGCTTCACCGTGAAGCCAGTTACCATAACCTTGCTCTGCTTCTATAGCATGACCAAAAGTATGACCTAAGTTGAGTAAAGCACGAACACCTGCTTCCGTTTCATCATTAGCGACAATGTCTGCTTTACACTGACAACATCTTTCGATCATTTCAGCTAACAATGTTTTATCACCAGCCTTTATTGACGAAATATTGTTTTCTAGCCAAACAAAGAAATCATAATCACCTAATATACCGTATTTAATCACTTCGGCCATGCCAGCATTAAACTCGCGCACAGGTAAGGTAACTAAACTGTCGATATCAATAATAACGGCTTTAGGTTGATAAAAAGCGCCAATCATATTTTTACCCAACGGGTGATTAACCGCGGTTTTGCCACCAACAGATGAATCTACTTGAGATAATACCGTTGTTGGTACTTGGATAAAATCGACACCACGTTGATAAGATGCTGCTGCAAACCCGGTAATATCACCGATAACACCTCCACCTAAAGCGATCAAGGTAGTATCACGACCATGTTCATTTTTTAATAGGTGAGACATGATACGTTCGAAATTTGCTAAACTTTTTTCAGCTTCACCATCAGGTAAAATAATTTCGTCAACATCAAAGTTAGTCAGTTTACTTTTGATTTTTTCAAGATATAAAGGGGCAACAATCGTATTGGTAACAATACAAACTCGTTTTCCTCTAATATGATCTGAAAATAACTTTTCATTTTCAAATAAACCAGAGTCAATATAGATAGGATAGCTTCGAGCACCTAGATCAAGATTAAGAGTGGGCATATTAGAGTTACCTGGTGTTTGGCTGGGATAAAGCCACTTATGTATTAGTGGCTTTGAAACAAAAAAGTAGTATTAACTAAAAGTCTAAACGCTCAATAATTTTATGAGCAACAACTTTAGCACTTTGATCATCGGTTTTAATGACAACATCAGCTATTTCTTCATATAACGGATTACGCTCAATAGCTAAGTTTTCTAGCACTGTACGTGGCTCTTCCGATGTTTGTAATAAAGGACGACGACGATCTCTTTGTGTTCGAGCAACTTGTTTATCAATAGTAGTCTCTAGATATACAACAATACCACGAGCCGAAAGACGGTTTCGTACTTGCATACTGATAACTGAACCACCACCTGTCGCTAAAACAATACCTTGTTTTTCGCTTAAGTCCTCAATAACACCTTCTTCTCTTTTGCGAAACCCTTCTTCGCCTTCGAGATCAAAGACCCAAGCAATATCTGCCCCGGTACGACGTTCAATCTCTTGATCAGAGTCGAAAAATTCAAGATGTAGCCTGTCTGCAAGCTCTCTTCCTATAGTGCTTTTACCTGCACCCATAGGGCCAATAAGGAAAATGTTACGTTTTTCTGCCATTAGATTTACTTAATACTCGTTTGTTACAGGTATACCAAAAGGACAATATAGCAACAGCTATATACCTTTCGATGTCATAGAGGTCTCCCTCGGAAATTTCAAGGGCGTAATTATCGCAATTGTTCGGGTAGGATTGCAAGTAACATTATTAGTAAGTCAGACAAAAAGTCTAACTTACTAATATTAATATACCTAAAAGTGTTCTGTCACAATGCGTGGCGTCACAAAAATGAGTAATTCTTTTTTCTCATTAAATTGACTAGTATTTCGAAATAACCAGCCAAAATAAGGAATATCACCTAATACAGGTACCTTAGAGACTGAACTTATAATCGATTGTTGGTATATTCCGCCTAATACAATAGTTTCACCGTTATTAACTAATACTTGCGTACCAATACGCTGTGTATCAATTGCAGGTGCGGTACCACTTTGTACCGTAGAGATTGTGTCTTGCGTAACAACTAAATCTAGAATAATTTTATTGTCTGGTGTGATATGTGGCGTAACGGTTAAACTTAACACCGCTTTTTTAAATTGTGTTGATGTAGCACCACTTGAGGCCGCTTCTTGGTAAGGTATTTCAACACCTTGTTCAATATACGCTTCTTTTTGATTAGCCGTTGTTATACGTGGACTAGCAATAATTTCACCTTTGCTTTCTTGCTCCATAGCACTAAGCTCAAGATCGAGTATTGTGCCGTCAGCTAAACGCGCTACTTGAAACGCTAAAGCACCTGCTGGGCTCGCTACAGGTAGGTTTACATTTAACCTATCGGTTAAATTAGGTACATTGCCAACCCCTGTATTAGTGGCGATATTATTAGAGACTGATGTGCCTTCTAATGAGCCTGATGTACCAAACTCACCATCGGTATTCGTTACACCCCAACGTATGCCTAGCTCTTCATTGATATTATCTTTAACGGTAACCATACGTGCTTCGATAATAACTTGACGTACTGGTATATCTAAAATGTTTACCATACGTTTAATATCTTCAATGCTTTTAGTGGTATCTCGAATAAGTAAGGTATTCGTTCGTTCATCAACTGACACACTACCTCGTTCTGATAATATGCTGGTATCTTCATTTTTAATTAGCTCTGCAAACTCTACTGCTTTTGCATAATTAATTTGTACATACTCAGAATACAGTGGTGCCAACTCTTCTACTTGTTGCTGCGCGAGTAGGTTTTTAGCTTCTCGTTCTGCTAATTCATCATTAGGCGCTACCATTAAGATATTACCTTGCATACGTTTGTCTAAGCCTTTCACTTTTAAGATGATATCTAAAGCTTGATCCCAAGGTACTCCATCTAAACGTAGGGTAATATTTCCTGCGACTGTATCACTGGTAATCAAGTTGAAATCATTATAATCAGCAATAATTTGTAATACGGTTCTTACCGGAATATCTTGAAAGTTAAGGGAAATAGAGCGTCCGGTAAATTCATCTTCATCAGATAAATAACCTAATGGCTTCTTTTCTTTTTCTTTAATCGATAAAACAAACAAGTTACCTTGTTGTTTATGGGTAAAGGTAAAGTGCGTGTCTACATCGATAACTAAACGGGCATTACGACCGTCTTTAAAGGTTTCTATATTGGAAACAATTGTGCCAAAGTCGGTCACGTCCAACTTGTAAAGTAAGTCTTCAATGATGCGAGTATTATGGAACTCTACATGTACTTTGCCTAACTTATCATGAACATCAACAGCGACAATGCTGTCTTTTAGGTAAATTAATACTTCAGCGGTTTTGTCTTCACCTAAACGAAAATCAAGTGATTCAATTTGATTAATAAATTGTTCACCAGCAGGGTTAAGGGTTTCAACAATATTTGCTGACTGACCGTAATTAAGTGTTATAGAAAACTCGTTACCATTTAAAGCAACATCAAATACTGCGAGTTTTTCAAGGTTGATAGTTGCAACAATATTTTCAGCGGTTTTATCTAGGGTAATATTTGTTACACCAGCATGATTAACCAGTGTTTCTTGCAAGCTAGGGTCAAAATTATCAGCCGAGAATTTAACTTTTACAAAAGCCGGTGTCATTGATGTGTCAACAACAGGTAGTGCCGATATTGCGGTTGTAAATTCAAAAACTAACTCAATTTGATCACTTTGAATAGTATTGTAAGAAATACCTTTTAATTGACTGCTCTTAGTTTCTTCAGCACTGGTATTGAAGGAGATAATGACCAATGTTACTAAGGTTAACAAGGACAACCAGCTACGACTTAAGTTAACTAATTCTGAGAAGATTTTATAATTTTTCATTTTATTCGATAGCATTATTATTCCCTACTATTTCGATTCAGGTTGAGCAATCTTAATTATTGTTTCGCGCTCGACCCAACAACCAGCACCGTCTGGTGTTAATTCTAATAATTTTACACTGTGCGGAGTCACTTCTGTAATACGGCCGTCATACAAGCCTAAATAATTACCTACAGAGACTCTATGTAAAGTAAGGTCGGAAGCTTCCATCAAGGCCCAAGTTACCCCGTTATCACCCAAGGTACCGCGCATTTTAAGTACACCTAGTGCAAAATTTTCTAACGGCTGTTTACGACGTCTAGGATCAGGACTTAAACAACCTGTCATTTGTTGAACTTTCTGTTGAAGTGCTTCAGGTTCAGGTAATGAAAATGGGCTTCTTAACTCATATGCCGAATAGTCATAATGATTAAATGGCTTAACTTCTGGCATTGGTTCTATATGACTGGTTGTCGCCGCCCTAACCTCTGCCATGTGAGCACTAAGATCACTCGTGTCATCATAACAACCGCCAAGAATAACTAAAACAATTAAAATTAATATTCTCATTGTTAGTTAACCTCTTGTTCTTGATAACGATAGGTTTTAGCTTCCATGGTTAAATTCAGCATATCCGCATTCTTACTATCTTTAATAATTTCAATTTTAAAATTATGTAGAGTCACAATTCTAGGTAATCCTGCTATCTTACTAACAAAGCTTCCCAGTGAGTGGTACGGACCATTAACTTCTATATCAATTGGCAATTCGATATAAATCTCTTTACTGATTTCTGGTTGCCATTCTAATTTAACAAATTCTAAACCGCTGGTTGTTCCTATAAAGGTAATATCGTCCAATAGCCCTGGTATTTCATAACTATTAGGCAAGCTTCTTAATTGATTAGCAAAAATACCTTCTGCTTCAATCATTTGTGCTCTGAATAATTCTAAGTTTGCGGCAACATGATATTTAGCTTGATATGACTCTTTTAACGTCATTTCTTCGGCTTCAACCCGTTTAAGTTGATCTATTTTACCACTTACTAAACCAATATAGCCTAAAAAAATCACCATGGCGGCTAAAAATATAACCAACACAAGTTTTGGTGCAAAAGGCCATTGACCAATATTTTCTAGATCAAGGTTTTCAAATTGTTCTCTATCAAAATTCACTGATTACCTCCCGCCTGATTAGCAAGAGTAGCATCATTAACTAAACCTTGAATTTTTACCCTCATTTTAAAACTACTTAAGAGTTTTGATGAGTCATCATCTGAGGTAATAGATTCTGGTGTTGCATCCGTAAATAAATCCGATAATTCGATCGCTCTAATCATATTGGCCAAGTGATTATTCGACTCACTTTTCCCTATAATTTCTATACTATTACCTTGCTTGTCTAACTGAGTAATATAAATACCATTAGGGATTATTTTAGCTATTTCATCAAGAATTTGCGTACCGACATTTCTGCTGCGCTGTAACTGTTCAATCACTTCAATACGTTTTTTTAATGCAGCTTTTTTATCGTTTAGTGTTCTAATTTCGGCAATTTGTATATCAAGTTGTTGGATCTCATTCTTTAAAAACTGATTACGCGTTAATTGTCCATCAACACGGGCTTGAAAATATAAATTAACGACAAAAATTAATGCGAATGCCAATAAAGCGACGGCAATTAACAAGGTGAAGAATTCTTTTTGTTTTACTTTAAGTGCTTCCTCTCGCCAAGGAAGGAGGTTTATATATGCCATGGTGTAAAACTCCTTAGCGCTAAGCCAGTAGCTACCGTTAATTGTGGTGCTACTTTAGCAAGTTTTTCTTTATCTATCGATTGCCCTAATGCCATTTCATGGAAAGGATTTGCGATGATAGTATGCACCCCAAGCTCTTCAGTTAGCAGGCTTTCTATGCCCTCAATAGATGCTGTTCCACCAGAAACAAGTAGATAATCCACTTTTTTGATGCCACTAGACGTTAAAAACATTTGAATTGCCCGACGTATTTGTTGCATAAGTATAGTCTGAAAAGGCGCTAGTACTTCAAAAGTGTAACTTGTAGGTAAATTATTGGTTATTTTTGCTTCTTCGGCTTCTTCAAAGGTTTTGTTGTAATAAGAAACAATTGAACGAGTGTATTGTTCACCGCCAAATTTTTGATCGCGACTGTATAAATGCTTGCCCGCTTTAGTCACTGAAAATAGCGTCATGGTAGCGCCTATATCAACGATGGCAACTGTTTTTTCCATGGCATCTTCTGGTAACTGTGATAAACATAAGTCTTGAGAGCGGCTTATTGCGTATGACTCTACATCAATCACTTTAGCAGTAAAGCCGCCAGCTTCTAATGCTTCGACTCTTGCTTCAATAGACTCAGTACGTGCAGCACTAAGTAGTACATTTACTTTACTTGGATCGGATTCATTTACTTCTAACGTTTCAAAATCTAAACTAACTTCATCTAAAGGATAAGGGATCAAGCTATCTGCTTCTATTTCAATTTGGCTAGCAAGCTCTTCTTCATTAAGTGATACGTCCATATAAATAATTTTAGTAATCACTGTTTGACCTGAAACAGCAGCAGCGGCTTCTTTGGCTTTCATTGGTATGTTTTGTCGTATTTTCGCAATAACATTACCAACGGCTTCAATATCTTGTATTTCACGATCAACTACTGAGCCACGCGACATTGGCTCTATCGCAAAATCTTCTAAAACGTAACCGTCACTAGCTTGGCTGAGTAAAACAGCTTTAACAGCATGAGATCCAATATCGATCCCTACCAGCATCGTTGTTTTCTTTTTCCACAAATTATCTAGCATAACAACCCGTTAAATTGTTTATTGAAATTATTTTAGACATATTTTCACATAAATACATTTATTACATGGTTTTACAAGATATACTAGTATTATCTGACAATTTTTCCCATAAATAGAGTGATTGTAGTGTTTTCAATATCTAAAATTATTAAATCAGTTCTAGCTTTGTTATTTATCGGTATTTTAAGTATCGTTATATTGTATTTAACTTTACGCAGTGAGTTGCCTGAAATCAATTCTTTAGAAGATGTGCAATGGCAAACTCCAATGCAGATTTATAGTAGTGAGGGATTATTGATTTCACAATTTGGTGAAAAGAAACGCATACCTTTAACATTCGATGAAATTCCTCAACAACTAATAGATGCACTACTCGCCACCGAAGATGATAGATTTTACTTTCATTTTGGTGTTGATCCCATTGGTATGGGCCGTGCGGTATTAGGAAAGCTAACTGGTAATGATAAAGGCGGCGCGAGCACAATAACAATGCAAGTAGCTCGTAACTTTTTCCTTACCAGAGAAGTCACTTACACACGTAAAATTAGAGAAATATTTTTATCTTTCCATATTGAACACCTGTTAACCAAAAATGAGATATTAACCTTATACGTTAACAAGATACCTTTAGGTCATCGTTCTTTTGGCTTTGGTGCCGCTGCTCAGGTCTATTATGGTAAAGCGTTAAATCAACTTACCTTAGCACAAATAGCTGTGCTAGCTGGTTTACCTAAAGCTCCTTCGACATATAACCCTATCAGCCGACCAGATCGTGCCAAAATTCGTCGTACAACAGTTTTACAGCGGATGTTAGTAAGTGGCTATATAACAGATGAGGAATATCAACAAGCCAAGTCTGCGCCAATAACAGGTAAACCTCATGGTGCAGAAATAGAACTAAATGCGCCTTATATTGCTGAAATGGCACATCAAGAAATGATAGAGCGTTATGGTAAAGAACAAGCATATACCAGTGGCTTTAAAGTTTTCACTACAGTAACTAATAAATTACAAACAGCCGCTCATAAGGCAGTAACAGGTAATTTATTACGTTATGACCAACGTCATGGTTACCGTGGTGCTATTAGCTCACTTAGACCTGAGCTAGCTAACAATAAAGCGAATGATAAGTTTGACGCAACGCCAACACTAAACCCACTAACTGATGAAGAAATTTCAACAGCACTTGCCAGTGTCCATTCTTATCAAGCACTTGTTCCTGCTGTGGTCACCAAGGTGGATGAACTAGAGGTTAGTATTACTTTACGTAATAACAAGAAAGCGACTATTCCTTGGCGTGGTATGGCTTGGGCACGTCCGTTTATTAATGATCAAAAACAAGGCATTCCTCCTAAAAATGCCCATGAAATATTTCACTATGGTGATGTGATCTTAGTAAGTGCGCTTGCAGACAACGAATACAGATTAAGTCAATTACCTGTCGCAAGTGCTGCTATGATTTCAATATCTCCAGATGACGGGGCAATAAAAGCAGCAGTAGGTGGTTTCAGTTATAAACAAAGCCAATTCAACCGTGTAACTCAAGCGAAACGCCAAGTTGGTTCGAATATTAAACCTTTTATATATTCTGCCGCTTTAGAACAAGGTTTTACCCTTGCTTCACTTATTAACGATGCCCCAATTAATCAGTGGGATAGAAGCACAGGTGTTGTTTGGCGTCCGAAAAACTCACCTGAAACTTATGTTGGTCCAATAAGAATGCGTTTGGCTTTAGCGCAATCTAAAAACGTGATTGCGGTAAGGTTATTAAAAAGTATTGGCTTAGATGATGCGATCAATCATCTGTCTTCTTTCGGTTTTGCCCCTGATGATTTACCTCGCAATGAGTCATTAGCGTTAGGCTCGGCTTCATTAACTCCGATAGAAGTGGTTACTGGTTTTGCGGCCTTTGCCAATGGCGGCTATTTAGTTGAACCTTATTTAATTGACCGTATTGAAACCGCTGAAGGCGAAGTTATTTTTCAAGCTAACCCTGCTTTAGCCTGTGCCCCTTGCGAGTTAGACAATCCCCTTGCTGAATTGAATCAGAATAATTTAGAAAATGCTGAGCTAGTAGAGGAAACCATCGAGAATACTGCTGAGTTGATGTCTTTAAATTCAAGCGATACTTTTGCAGAAGATGCTATAGAGAACAGTACGATAGCACCACAATTAATATCAGCACCTCGCGCTATTTCAGAACAAAATGCCTTTTTGATTACTGAAGCACTTAATAGCGGGATTTGGGGAGCAGATTGGTCAGCAGAGAATCCTTGGCAAGGAACTGGTTGGCGCGCAAGAGCACTGAAACGTAAAGATATTGCCGGTAAAACGGGTACCACTAACGAAGGCAAAGATGCTTGGTTTTCTGGTTTTTCTCGACGCTTAGTAACAACCTCTTGGATAGGTTTTGATGATCCAAGCCGTAATTTAGGTAAATCAGTATACAATAGCAACTTAGGGAAGAATCAAATAACCGGTACTGAAGCAGGTGCTAAATCAGCACAACCGGCATGGATAGACTTTATGAAAGTAGCGTTAGAAGATATTGAGTTTGAACCTTTTGAACCACCTGCTGGTATTGTTTCTGTACGCATAGATAAAGCGACAGGTAAGCTGAGTACTAAAACGAATAAAAGCAGTTTATTTGAATACTTTCAGGTAGGTACTGTACCAACTGAATATGTTAGTGAAGACAATAGTATTGATATTTTTCAGCATAACGACGTCATAAAACAAGAAGAAGCTGAAGAATTATTTTAAATAGTGATTAACAACAAGGTAAAGCTTGTTGTTAATCTATTGCAGCTGAACTAAGCCGCTGGCCAATAGCCTCTGCGGCTTAGCTTAGAAATAGTACTTATCTTCGCTTACCAGTATTTTTAGTATTAATTAACGTTCGTGCAATACTCAATAACTCAGGTGAAATATCGTCAGCTCCCTCTTTTATCAGCTTGGTTACATCCCCAGATGAAAACAAAGAGCCTCGCTCTGATTTTACTCCTAACGATCGAACAAAATCTTTTGTTTTACCAGTACTTCCCGTTTCAATATATTTAAAAATCACTTGTTCATTAAAGTTTTCAGGCTCTTTTTTTAGGGTCGCTACTTGTTCCGTTAATGATGCTATTTCCATCTCTAAGGTATTTATTAATTCAGATAGGTTTGAATGAGGTGTCATTGGTTATTTAACTCTTATAAGGGTTAGCTGAGTAACCTGAGGTCAGGTTCAGTAGATAGCAGTATTGTACAATGAATAGAAGTAGGTATATAGCTTATACCTACTTTTCAGGACGAGGTGAAATTAAATTTCTTTAATGAAGACTTTAGACTTACGCTGAAAGTTATACAATTTTTGTTTACCTTCAGGTAGTTTATCCATAGGTTGCTCAATAAAACCTTGTTCTTGAAACCAATGACCACTTACCGTTGTTAACACAAAAATTGCAGAAAGTTCCTGTTGTTTAGCTTCTTCTTCTAAAGCCGAGATTAAACGCCCGCCACGATTACCCTTGCGATAATCTGGATGTATCGCAACACAAGCCACCTCACCCATTTTTGCATCAGGGTATGGGTATAGTGCTGCACAAGCAATAATCATGTCTTCTTTTTTAAGTACAATAAATTGGTCTATTTCAACTTCAAGTAATTCACGAGAGCGTTTAACCAAAACGCCTTCAGCTTCAAGTGGAGCCAATAAATCTAAAATTCCAGCAACATCATCAATAGTCGCTGTAGATAATTCTTCTTTGTGATCTTTCGCAATAAGGGTTCCGGCACCATCACGCGTAAATAACTCTTGTAATAATGCGGTATCGCTTTGGTAACTTACGCAATGACAACGTTCAACGCCATTTTCTCCACTTTGAATAATGGCACGAAGTAATAACTGACGTACATGGCAGTCTTTGTCATCAAGTAAGGTTTTAACACGACGTACACTACAACTTTTGATCAAACTACCAAATTCATCGAGCAAGCCTTCATCTTCGGTTAATGTGATCAGTTTATCAGCATTTAAGTTAATTGCCGTTTGTGCAGCGACATCTTCTAAGGCTAAATTAAAGACTTCACCTGTGGGTGAATAACCGATAGGAGATAACAGTACAATAGACCCATAATTTAACTGCATATTTATGCCGTCAGAATCTATTCTACGAACAGAACCAGTGTATTTATAGTCAACACCATCACGAACACCCATAGGCTTAGCAATAACAAAATTACCAGTACTTACTCTAATTTGTGAGCCATGCATTGGTGAATTCGCAAGCCCTGTGGTGAGTAAGGCTTCAATATGTAAACGTAACGAGCCTGTAGCATCTTTTACTGCGCTAAGTGTATCAGCATCAGTAACACGAATATTATTTTCCATAATTCGTTCGATATTACGTTGAGCCATACGCTCTTCAATTTGTGGCCGCGCTCCATGCACAACAACAAGTTTGACACCTAAGCTTCTTAATAGTGAAATATCATGAATAATATTTGCGAAGTTAGGATGTAAAACAGCTTCACCACCAAACATTAATACAACAGTTTTACCACGATGAGCATTTATATAAGGTGCCGCATTTCTAAACCATTTAACGTAATTTTGATCGCTATTATTCATGTTTTCATTCTTTAAGTTTATATGTAATACCAATTCCAATAAGTTTCTTCTCACTCAGTGAGAGTTAAAAGGTTTAGAGGCACAAGTTATACGTTCCAAACATAACTTAAGTACCGACATCCATGTCGGTAAGGCATTGATTGAAGAGAATCAGCTATTTTCCCTGACCAACAATATATTCCATAGCGATCTCATCAGCAGGATCTTTATCTGGTGTTGGTTCACTATCTTCAATAATATTCTCAGCTAACGAGCTTTTATCAATGGCACTAAAACCTAATTTCGCAAAATAGTCAGGAATATAAGTTAAAACAATAATTTGTTTTAACTCCATTTGATAAGCAAACTCAAGTAAGTATTGAACTAATGCGCCACCTTGTCCTTGATTTTTAGCTGATTCATCAACCACAACAGAGCGAATTTCAGCAAGCCCTGTTTGATAGATATAAAGAGAAGCACAGCCAACAACAACGCCATCAAGCTCTGCTACGACAAAGTTTTGAACATCATGAATGATATTATCAAGCGTTCGTGGCAATATTTCACCTTTATCCGCTTGTACATTCACTAATTGATGTATTTTATCTACATCTGACATTCGTGCTCTACGCACAGACATAGCAGCAGCTCGTTGAGCATTTAAACGCTGTTTTACTTGTTTAAGTGCTACTTTAATTTGCTGTTTACCTGGCGCGCCAACCACTTGCTCATTCAAGATTTTTTCGTTACCTGTCGCTAACGCTTTTTCCACTTGTGAGCGTGAGGTACCACCAAGGGCTTCACGTTTATCTAATGTTGATTCTATTGATAAGTGTTGATAAACATCTTGTTCAATTTTATCACTGAATTCTTGTAATCGTGAGATAGTTAAGTCTTCTAGTGGACAACCTTGTTCAATTGCAGCTAAGACAACTTCACCAACAATATGATGCGCTTCACGGAATGGAATGTCTTTACCCACTAAATAATCAGCAAGTTCAGTGGCATTAGCGTAACCTTGTTGAGCAGCAGCTAACGTACGACTTCTATTTACTTTTAAGCCATCAGCAACTAATACAGCCATTTCCATACATTCTTGCCAAGTATCAAGTGCGTCAAAAAGACCTTCTTTGTCTTCTTGCATATCTTTATTGTATGCAAGAGCCAAAGCTTTCATGGTCGTTAACATACCTGTTAATGAACCAAACACACGTCCGGCTTTACCACGAATTAATTCACATGCATCAGGGTTTTTCTTTTGCGGCATTAATGATGAGCCAGAGCTAACTAAATCGCTCATTTCTACAAAGCCCGCTTCGCCTGAGTTATAGAAAACTAAATCTTCAGCAAAACGCGATAAGTGCATCATTGAAATACTAGCAGTAGCTAACAGCTCAATAACATGATCACGATCTGAAACAGCATCTAAGCTATTCATGGTTGCTGTTCTAAAGCCTAAACGGCTAGCCAATGCATTACGATCAATTGGATAAGCAGTGCCCGCTAATGCGCCTGAGCCCAGTGGTGAAACATCTAAACGATATAACGCGTCTTTTAAACGGCCAATATCACGATTAAACATTTCAACGTAAGCTAAACACCAATGACCAAAAGTTACCGGCTGAGCGCGCTGTAAGTGGGTATAACCAGGTAATACCGTATCTTTTTCACGTTCAGCTAAATTCATCATTGCTTGTTGTAAATTAACGAGTGCAAATAATAATTCGCCGCCAGTTTCTTTACACCACAGTTTTAAATCGGTAGCAACTTGGTCATTACGACTACGACCTGTATGGAGCTTTTTACCTAAATCACCTGTTTTTTCAATTAACTGAATTTCAACCCAGCTATGAATATCTTCAGCATCTGAAAGTAGAATCTGCTTCGGATTTTCTTCCACAGATTCTTTTAGTTCATTTAACGCCGCCACTAAACGGGTTAACTCACCATCATTTAACACGCCTACTTCATGAATAGCCTGTGCCCAAGCAATTGAACCGACAATATCTTGTATTGCCATACGGTAATCAACAGGTAACGAGTCATTAAACTTTTTAAATTGTACACTCGCTTTTTCTTTAAAGCGTCCACCCCATAAGGCCATTACTACTTCTCCTGATTTTTTTTGCTTAACGCAGTAATTCTGCTTGATAAACTAAATAAACGAATGAAACCTTCTGCATGTTTTTGGTCATAAACGTCATCAGCACCAAATGTTGCAAATTCTTCAGAATATAAAGAGTTAGGAGAACGACGTTGCGTAACTTGCGCCATCCCTTTATACATTTTAACAACAACATCACCTGTTACTTGCTCAGCAAAAGAAGCTGCTGACGCTAATTGCGCTTTAGCAAGTGGTGTAAACCAACGGCCATCATAAATTACATGAGAGAATTCAAGACCAACCGATTCACGATATTTTAGAGATTCTTTATCTAAAATAAGTGTTTCTAAGCCTTTGTAAGCTGCCATTAATACTGTACCGCCCGGAGTTTCATAACAACCACGAGACTTCATACCCACTAAACGGTTTTCTACGATATCAATACGACCAACACCATGTGCCGCTGCTTTCTCATTTAAGTAAACTAATGCTTCATAAGCACCAGCGCCTGTTGGCGAGAAATCTTTACCGTCTACAGCAACTAATTCACCTTTATCAAAACTTAAGGTTACACGGCCTGGTTCATCTGGTGCATCCATAGGATCAACAGTCATGGTCCAAACTTCTTTTGATGGCTCACACCACGGGTCTTCTAATTCTCCACCTTCGTGAGAAATGTGCCATGCGTTGGCATCTCGACTATAAATTTTAGTTAATGATGCAGCACAAGGAATATTACGTTCTGCTAAGTAATCAAGTAAATCTTCACGAGAAACCATGTCCCACTCACGCCATGGCGCAATAACAGTAAGCTCTGGTGCTAAGGCAGCAAAACAAGCTTCAAAACGTACTTGGTCATTACCTTTACCAGTACAACCGTGACATACCGCATCAGCACCTACTTTTAAAGCAACTTCAATATGCGCTTTAGCAATAATAGGACGTGCCATTGACGTTCCTAATAGGTATTGACCTTCGTATACCGCACCTGTTTTAAGAATTGGGTAGATATAGTCTTTAACATATTCTTCTTTAAGATCGGCGACATAACATTCTGAAGCACCTGAAGCGATTGCTTTTTCTTTAATCCCTTCTAATTCTTCTGCACCTTGGCCAACATCAGCACAAAAAGCAACAACTTCACAGTTATCATAGTTTTCTTTTAACCATGGAATGATTGCTGATGTGTCTAAGCCGCCTGAATAAGCTAATACTACTTTTTTGATTTTTTTCTTTTGAATACTCATTTAATTTTCTCTAAATTTGGTTAAATAGTTCATAAATTATTGTTAAGCGTAATATCTCACACTTAAATTATCGGGTTTCAGCCCAACACAAACAGTGTTACTAATTACTTAGTAAATAGGTTTACTAAAACAGCATTTTGCGCCCACATTCTATTTTCAGCTTGCTGAAAAACTACCGACATTTCGCTATCGAATAACGCTGTCGTAATCTCTTCTTCTAAATGTGCTGGCTGGCAATGCATCACAATGTTTGCATCGCTATTTTTCATTAACGCATGATTGACTTGATAAGGAGCAAAATGCGCTAATAATTGCGCTTTTTTACTGTCATCTTCATCGCCCATAGAAATCCATGTATCGGTATAAATAACGTCTTGTGGACCCACTTTAGTAATGTCTGTCGTGATAGTAAGTTTCGCGCCAGATTCATTTGCTAGCACTCGCGTTTTTTCAATCATATCCGCTTCGGCTTCATAGCCAACAGGCGTAACTAAAGTAAAATCTACACCTAATATAGCAGCCATAATCATTAATGAATTAGAAACATTATTACCATCACCCACATAGGCTAATTTAACCTTGCTCAAATCAGCAGCGTTCCCTTCGGTAAAAAGCTCTGTTAGGGTAACAAAATCAGCTAACGCTTGGCATGGATGATATAAATCACACAACGCATTAATAACAGGCACAGTTGCATGTTCAGCCAAGCCTTGAATAGAGTCATGACTAAAAACTCGCGCCACAATGGCATCGGCAAAACAAGATAAGTTTTTCGCGTAATCACTTACTCGCTCACGTTCACCTAATTTACCATTTTGTTGACCTAAATAAAGGGCATGACCACCTAATTTGTTAATGCCCATATCAAAACTTACATGGGTTCTTAATGACGGTTTTTCAAAAATCATCGCAACAGATTTACCCGCCAATACTTGACTATAATCAGCAGGGTTATTTTTGATATGAATTGCTAGCTCAATTAAGGCTAACAATTGCTTCTTATTTAGCTGATCGTCAGCTAAAAAATTAGAAATTTGTAGTGACTTGCTTTGTTGTAACATAAGTTTTTCTCGATTCAATTAATCTAACACTTTCTCTAATAAAGAGTTAATACGACTGCACTAATCTGACAATATTTGTGTACCCATACCTTGCCCATTTAGCAGGCTAGGAATTTTCTCTGGCGATTGCCAGCTAGCAACCGTAATACTTCGTCGTAATTGATTAGCGGCTTGTAGTGCGGCATTCACTTTTGCTGTCATACCACCAGCAATAACACCTTGTTCAATAAGATCTTTGGCTTGCGTACTATTAAGTGATGATAAATATTCACCATCAGCACCTTTTACGCCATTTACATCTGTTAATAACAGCAGTTCAGCATTAAGTAGCTGACAAATAGCAACAGCAGCATCATCGGCATTTACGTTGACTAGATCACCATTAGCTAAACACCCAATTGATGATACAACAGGTAAAAAATGACTATTAAGCAGCGCATCTAGTAATAAACTAGATTTAGGCAGTGGTAAACCAACCTCGCCTAGATCTAATTCAGATTTTGTACAAGCAATCATATCGCCATCTGCTAACGATAACCCTACTGCCGATAAGTTCATGCTACTTGCTGTGGCAACAATTGATTTATTTACCGTACCCGCTAAAGCACCGCTAATTAATCCAATTTGCTCTTTCGGAGTAACACGTAAGCCATGTTTTTTAACTGTGGTAAAACCTGCTTGCGCTAACATGTCATCAACGACACAACCACCACCGTGAACTAATACCACTTTAGCCTCAGTTTTAAGGTTAACAATCACCGCTAACAATGCATCTAACGCACCGGATTTCTCCAGAATAGCTCCGCCAATTTTTATAACTAAAGGGTTGTGGTTGCTCATTTATCTTTTCTCTTATCTTTTTACTTATTGGATGCTAGATTCAATACTAAAACATTCAAAATCAACAATTTCAATATGTTGGCTAGGTTATTATTAACAAGTGATTATGACCTAGCAATTACGAGCTAGCAAACTATATTCGCTTGGTAATCCAAGCTGAATATTAAAGCATTGAACAGCCTGTGAAGAAGCACCTTTAAGTAGGTTATCAATAGCACAACTCACCACAACTACGTGCTTTTCTTGATCAACTTGCCAATGAATATCTGCAAAAGGAGTGTGCGCTACATTATCTATTTGAGGCCAAGCATCAACGATTCTAACCAATGGCTTGTCGTTATAAGCTTGCTTAAATGCTATATCAACTTGTTCTGCGGTAACATCCGCTTTTAGCTGCATAGTCACAGTAGCTAGCAAGCCTCTTTTATAAGGCGCTAAATGTGGATTAAAAATAACATCAGCATGTGCTTCTTGAGAGATTTCTGGCTGATGTCTATGCTGTAAAATATTATAAGGTTTTAAACTGACTTCATTAAAGTTGGTCGCTAATGACGCATTTCTTCCTGCCCCACTCACACCACTGATACCATTGACGACAATTAATGAATTTTCTACATGAAAATTATTACTCGTAATAGGTTTTAAAGAAAGTAAACTTGCCGTTGGATAACAGCCCGGTACAGCAACTAAGTCGGTATTAACAATAGCTTCATGTTCCCATTCAGCTAAACCGTATTTGGCTTGTGCTAATGCATCAATATTAGCATGCTCAAAGCCGTAGAATTTTGGATAGTCTTCAGCATTTTTTAATCTAAAGCCACCAGAAAGATCAAACACCTTAACACCTGCATCAACAAATGCTTGGGCCCAATCGGCACTAAACTCATGTGGAGTGGCAAAGAAAACCGCATCTAAATCTGTAGCAGCATTTACGATATTATCGTCAAACCATTGCTGAGAAAAAGATTCCAGGGGTACATCACATATCCCCTGCCAGCGACCATGTAATTCGCTGAAAAGTTTTCCACAGGAAGAAGAGTTTTCTGATACAACAAGATGTTGTATTGAAACTTTATCGTGTTGGCCTAATAAACCAACTAATTCAGCACCGGCATAACCACTAGCGCCAATTACAGCAACCTTTTGAACTTCTGACACAATCTAAACCTTTTTATTCAGAAAACTATTAACGATACGGATTTAATAAAATAACCATTCTCTTATAACTAAAGTATCCAAGAGATATTAAAAAAATTCTCTATCGTCGTCGTATTTCTTGAACAATTAGCATTTTAAGTGGCCTTATTACAGCAGGTTATTTACACTATAAAAAGCAATTTAACAGCTCATGGGTAGTTATGCAACTATTAAGCATAACTATTTGGGCTTTTATTCAAATTATTCTTTTATAGTGCGGATCTTTTTATATGTCACAATTACCTAACTTCACCCAATCTTTGACTCAATTGATTGCTTGCTCTTCAATTAGTTCAACTCAACCAAGTTGGGACCAAGGAAATATAGAGGTAATTCAATTACTTGCGACATGGTTCGAACAGTTAGGTTTTGATATAAATATTCAAAAAGTTCCTAACACAACAAATAAATATAATTTACTGGCTAAACTTGGCAACGGTGAAGGTGGCTTATTATTAGCAGGTCACAGTGATACAGTTCCGTTTGATGAAAGTCGTTGGCAGAGCGATCCTATGAATGTTATAGACAAAGATGAAAAGTTCTATGGTTTAGGCACCTGTGACATGAAAGGTTTCTTTGCTTTTATTTTACAAGTTTGTAAAAGCATTGATGTTAAAAAATTAAAAAAACCACTATACGTGTTAGCAACTGCAGATGAAGAAACTACCATGGCCGGTGCGCGTTTTTTTGGACAAACCCAAGACATAAAACCTGATGTTGCCATTATAGGTGAGCCGACTAATTTAGTGCCTGTAATTATGCACAAAGGTCATATGTCACATCGTATTAGTGTTCAAGGCCAGTCAGGTCATTCAAGTAAACCAGCACTTGGGGTTAACGCCATTGAGATCATGTATGAAGTGATCGGCGCATTAATTGATTTAAAAGAAAAGTTTAACCTTAACTTTAAAAATGAAGCATTTGATGTACCAGCCCCAACGTTAAACATGGGAGCAATTAGAGGAGGTGATAATTCAAACCGTATTTGTGGGCACTGTGATTTAGATATTGATTTACGCTCTTTACCGGGTATGAGTGATGATGAATTACTGCAATGGTTAAGCGACGCGTTAAAACCGTTAGCTGAAAAATACCCTGCGCGTATCACTTTTGATGAATTACATCCTAGCTCACCAAGCTTTGAACAGAATAAATCACCAACTGATGACAATTGTATTGTATCTATTGCTGAGGAAATCAGTGGTCACACGTGCTGTGCGGTAAATTACGCTACTGAAGCGCCTTATATACAACAACTTGGCTGTCAAACCATTGTCTTAGGCCCAGGCTCGATAAATCAAGCACATCAACCTAATGAGTTTTTAGCCCATAGTGAAATAGACAAAACAGATAAATTATTAATGTCAATGATCCAGCATTACTGCCTGCGTTAGACTTTTATTTAACGATAATTTCCGTTCAAAAATAACAACCGGTATACCACTATTGATGATTAAGCGTTAACAATAAGCTTAATCATCACCTTGTATTCATTAGCTTACTTATTTTTCACAGCACTTAATCACGGCTTAACACTCAAGATATTAAGGTATAAATAAGCTCACGCCTAAATAGCTCTGTTCTTACTATCCCTATTTCATTTTACCAGCCTGCTAGCTAGTGAAATAGTTATACCAATCTCACTAACTAGGTGATCATTTCTACTTGCTAAAATCACCAACCACACCGTTATTTATTTAGTAATTAGAACAACTCGTTATTAAAATAAATGCTTTGTATTTGGCTATTTTTTCTATGTATAAAATTGTTCTCTTAATTAATAAAACTTGCAAACACAAACGAGAATGATTATTATTTGATTAATTCAATTTTACTATTACCCATATGTTCAGAGGAGTAGCTATGCCTCAATGGCAAGACCTATTACACCAAGGTAACGATAACTTTCATAATAAACAATGGAAGCAAGCTGAGTACTGTTATAAAGAAGCAGCTTTCCATCTAGACTCTTTATGGTCTGCTAATCCAAAAAATGTTGAATTATTAATGGCATGGATTTGTGCTATTCATAATTTATCGAGTTTATTTGAAGTACAAGATAAAGCTGAATTATCACTGCAATATTTAAAAATTCCTCACGAGAGGATGCTATCTATTTATCAGTGTAATGAATATTGTGAAGACACTAAACTTATCGCACAAAACGCCCTTAAAATAACGTTTATGCCTATTTTAATGTTTTCTAAAAGACACCCTGTTTGCGATACCTGCACCCAATCGTTAGCGGCATTCCAATCAGAAATAGCATTAAATCAGCAAATTATTCATTAACTAGCTGATCACAATTAAATTTAACAATAACGTAAAGGACCATTGAATGACAGCACACGCTTTAGGGATATTTTGTATTAGCTTATTCATATCTGTTCCTGTTTTTGCTCATGTGGGTCATGATCATTCATCCATATTTGCCAATATTATTCATTTACTATGGTTAGCACCAATTTTTGTGACGTTAGCGATTTTATACACTAAATTTTTAACCAAAAATTACCAAATGAAGCCATCGAAGAAACAATTAAAGGAGGAATAAAAATATGTATTACCAACTACTTAATAAGCTAGACAAAAGATTTAATTTTGCCAGAGTTTCAGCCCTATGCGCTATTCCTTTGAAAAATGATGCACCTATCAACGGTAAGCAAATGTCGCATTTAAAAGTGAACCATGTGCCGCTAACAGCTGAAGTGAACAGTTATGTGCTTAGTGCTAAGTAGATGACTTTCTTTGGCTTAAAATTTTGGAAAGTAACGGGGCACAGTATGTTCCCTCGTATCCCACAAAACAGTTATGTGCTTGTCGGTGAATGGCGTATTTTTAAAAGAATAAAGCACAATCAAGCTATTCTTATTAACCATCCTAAATATGGCTTAATAATAAAAACTGTCGCAGTTATTGATAAAAACAATTTAATTTGGTGTAAAGGCGAGAATGCCACTAGTATGACAATTGAAAAGCTAGGTCCTGTCAGTCAACAACAGATAATTGGTCGAGTTATTAAGGTTTTTACTAAGCCGCATACTGATATGAACTAGTATGTCACGCTAACAAACAAATGATGTACCAAAGCAGAATTAAGACAAACTGAACGATCGACTATCTTCTTTATTCCATAGTTTTTGATTGGTTTTAACAGAAAAATATTCATTCGCATGCCAGCATCGTGGTAATAAATCGAGCTGTTGTCTTTCATGGTAATTTGAAGCTAATAATTCAAGGATTTCATTAAGGCGTTCTTTGCTCAACGTCGCTATTTTTTTAGCTATCTGTGGAAAATATAAATTATTACTTTTTTTAACCGTTATATTGTGCCCATAACCAATAAACGTTAAATGTCGTGTTGCAATACGGCATAGAGGATTTTCGGGGGTTTCAGGATAAAGTCGATTAACAATAGCATACTCATAGCAATCTCCTAAATGACCCATTTCATCTTCTGGCATATAAACAATACCATAGCCTTGAGGGAACATACCGGTGATTTTATAAAGCGCATCAACCGCTTTTTGGGAGCAACTACCTAATTCAGCATTTTTATTTAATACCTGAAAAACTTGAGGTAATACCTTATAGTTGTAGGCTTCTTTCGTGGATAAAACAATAGAGACATAAATTTGAGGTACTTTTAGTAAGTTGCCAATCCCCTGCTCAGGCTTAAAACTGCTTTTAATTAACTTTTTGATAAATTGATGCTTAAGTTGTTCCTCAATCACAAATTGATCGCGTAGTTCTTTCGAATTTCCCGTATATTTCAAAACACCAATAGCATTAGATATATAAGAAAGTGTTTCTTTGTAGTTAATTTTTAGCAGCTTTTTTCTATCAGTAATATCTAAAATACGAAAACGATCTTTTTTACCATCTTCTCCACTAAAAATGACGCGCGCCTCAGGATGATGATGACCAATATTTTGTAATAACGCGGCCATCAAAAGAGGTATTCTAACAAGCTCAGTAAAACGCTCCCGCTCAGCTTCATCCAACTCAACAAAAGACTTTCCGTTAAATTCAGTTAAAACTTTCACAATATAAGGATCGTTTAATTCATTATCGAGTAGTAATCTATCAAGTAATCGTAGAGATAAAATTGCTTTATAAAGCACTTTATTTTGTTCGTTACAAACAGCAACTTTACTGCCTTCTGTTGGGCTAATCAATTGAATAGTCCCCAATAGTCGTGCTGTTTTTCGGTTACTTTCTTGTAGCGTATCACCTTCTGCCAACTCAATAATTTCACAACAAATGGATTGCAAATGATTATGACGTTCTATTTTTTCTAGCTTATGTAACGTGTCACTTTCAGTGCTAGTTGTCGAATGTGATTCTACAAATTCATTGTTATCAAAGTAATGTATTGCTCGTTCAAGCAAAGAATCATTTAATATACTGCGCCCATAAATCTTCCCAACTAAGAGCTGCACTTGATTAGTATAATGTGTTTGATTATTAGGAGCTTTAGGCATTACTTTATTATTTAATTATTGAATCAATAAATGATAGTTAATAATGCTAGAAAATACATAACTAAGCAACCAGAACAAAAGCAAAGAAACAAGTTCAAAGACTAACTCTTATAACGATTATTACATACCACTTAGCTTGTTTTTTTAAGCAATATTTAACATATAACTTAAACAGTATAGCATAGTTAATTTTACTTGATTTAGAGGGTAAACCTGTCTTAGCGCACGATAAGCTATTAGTTTAGCCCTTTTATTTTTACTTGATGTTGCTTATGCGCTAATTGCTGACAAATATTCACAAGATCTGAATGTAAACCACCTGCAGTAACATCTCGCCCTGCACCTGGCCCACGGATAATTAATGGATTTTCTTGATACCAATGACTACTAATTTGAAAAATATTGTCGCACGGTGTCAAATTAGCAAAAGCATCTGTTTGTGGTAATACTTCTAAGCTTACTTTCGCTTGAATATTGCCAGACTCATCTACATTTAAGCGCGCCACATAACGAATACAGCTTGCTTTTTTGTTAGCATCAGCTAACGCATCAGCAAAATAATCATCTAACTCATTCGCCCTTGCTAAAAATTCTTCTCGACCGATACGTTGTAAATTTTCAGGGACTAGGTTGGTACAATCAATATCATCAAGTGACAGCTCAAAACCAGCCATACGAGCTAGAATTAATAACTTACGTTGTACATCACGGCCTGATAAATCTTCACGTGGGTCGGGCTCTGTTATCCCTTGCTCAAGTGCATTAATAAGTAACGTTGAAAATGCGGTAGAACCGTCATAGGTTTCAAACAACCATGAAAGTGTACCCGAGAAAATCCCCGCAATGGCCGTAATGGTATCGCCACTATTATTCAAATCAGCAATAGCATAATTAATGGGTAATCCAGCACCAACGGTAGTATTACCTAACCATAAACTGTTGTTTCTATCTGCGGTATTAACCAAGTTATTGTAGTGCGCAGTATCTGATGAAGCAGCCCACTTGTTCGCACCAATAACGTGAATACCGCGCGTTAAAAAGTCTTGATAAAGTAAACTAAAATCTTCACTTGGCGTAATATCTACCACAATTAATTCATCATAAGGATGATTACTTAACCAAGATAATAATTCGTCGTTGTTATACGGTTTAGCTGCTTGCTTGAATAATGACAGTGCTTGATTCACGTCAATGCCATCGTTATTGATCAAGGCTTTTTTCGACGATAATAATCCAACAAGGTGAGTATTTTCTAAAGCATATATTCTATTTAGCTGTGCGGGTAATAACTCAAGGAAACGTTCACCAATATTACCTAACCCTGCAATAAGCAAACCTATGTGGCGAGAGTCTTTAGTCATATCATGATGAACTTTATTCAATAACTCTGTACTACATGGCTCAGCTAGTACAGCAATAACACTATGATTATTTTTACTGTTTACTAAAAATAGAGGTTGAGCACTCTTTAAAGATCGCTTAAAGCGCGCTTTAATATCGCCGCGTTGTGCAACGTTATGTCCAACCGTTGCAATAATAGCCGTTGGGATAAAAGTGACTTCAATATCGTGACTAGCTAACCATTGACTTAACGCTTTTTGCTGAGATTGATTGATAACAATAAAGCCTTGTTTAGCATCAGCACAAATAGGCGTAAATTCAACTAACGCTTTTCTGAATAAATTAGCGCCTAAGTTCTCTGTTAAGTCTTCAACCGAATCCCCAATAAAACTTGTTGATTTCGCTAAGATAAGATCATTTAAATAAGTTACTGAGAGTTCTTGTTTTGCAATATGGCCAAAAGTGCCGATTTCTGTACCGGCAACTTGTGAATCAAAGCTACTTGCTACGTGTAAGTGACAATGATGCGATAAGTTTTCATTAACCAATGGCATTAACGTTTTGGCATGCAAGACAGGATTACCTAAACGTCCTAGCTCTTTTGCTACACCATTTGGTAAGCGATGTAATTTTCTCGCATTAGGAACAACGCGCGGATCAGCGCTATAAATACCGTCAACATCGGTCCATAAAGTGACATTATGAGCACCCACTAACGACGCGATAATAGTTGCCGAATAATCACTACCATTACGGCCTAGCGTACAAGTTTTACCGCGACTATCACGACTAATATACCCTGTAATTACGGCTAACTTGCCAAACTGTAGTCGCGTTTTAAATTGTGCACTACTCAAGGCATGATCAACTGCACAATTTTGTTCGTTGTCTATCACGAGAAAATCACGGGCATCAACCGAGTTACTTGGGCAAATTTTTTCATTTAATAACGCTGATAATAAACGTGCAGACCACAATTCACCGTAAGCTAAAATATCATTTCTGTGCTGAATGATATCATTCGACAGCCAAGTTCTTAACTGAACTATATCGGTAGATAATAGTTGGGTAAGCTGCTTGGAACTTTTTTCATTTAATAAGGCATTGATAAGTAACAGTTGTTGTTGCTCTAACTCGCTCAACGCTGCTGTCAGGTCAGCACTGTCTGTGTGCGCTAATATGGCAAACAAACTATCGGTGGTTTTACCGTTAGCAGACACAACAACGATGTCATTGAGTTGGCAATTTTGTCGGATAATATCAACAACGCGCTCTATGCACTGCGCATTAGCTAAAGAGCTACCACCAAACTTATGAACGTTAACAGCATGTTTAGCTAATTTATTTTGAGGTCTTTGTGATTCTGTCATTTATTCTTCTACAAAATTATTATTTATTAACGCGTTTGGCTTTGTGCTAAGCCATGCGCTAAATCGCCCAAAATGTCATTAATATCTTCGATACCAACGGAAATTCTTACTAAAGAGTCGGTAATGCCAGCAGCTAGTCTTGCGCTTTCGGCCATACCGGCATGAGTCATTGTTGGCGGATGACAAATTAAACTTTCAACACCACCTAATGATTGCGCTAAAGTGAACAATTTGAGATTAGCGAATAATTTTTTCACCGACTCAACACCACCTTTAACATCAAAACTTAGCATAGCGCCAAAGCCTGCTTGCTGTTTCTTAGCAATTTCGTGTCCTGGATGATCTGTAAAGCCTGGATAATAAACTGACTCTATCGCAGGATGATTTTTTAGAAATTCAGCAACTTGCTCAGCATTTTCTTGATGCTGCTTTATGCGAATTGGTAAAGTTTTTAGGCCGCGTACAGCAAGAAAACTATCAAATGCACTGCCAGTAATACCAATACAATTTGCCCACCAAGCTAACTCATCACCTAAAGCCTGTTCTTTAGCCACTAAAACACCACCAACAACATCACTGTGCCCGTTGATATACTTAGTAGTAGAGTGAAAAACAATATCTGCACCCAATGTTAATGGTTGTTGTAAAGCAGGAGATAAAAAAGTGTTGTCGACAGCAACTAAAGCACCTACTTCGTGACTAGCCTTAGCTACTTCTTCAATATCAACTAAACGTAATAGTGGATTACTTGGGCTTTCAATTAGTACTAATTTAGGTTTTTGTGCTAATGCTTCTGTTAACGCCTGTTGGTTATTTTGATCAACAACAATTAACTTAAATTGACCACGTTTTGCTAAATGGGTAAATAGTCGAAAGCTTCCTCCGTAACAGTCATGAGGAATAACAACAAGATCATCAACAGATAGCAGCTGACAAATTAATAATACTGACGACATGCCAGTACTTGTCGCAATACCCACTTTACCTTGCTCTAATGTAGCGATAGCTCGAGCGAAGGTTGCTCGGGTTGGGTTACCAGTGCGAGAATAATCAAATTCACGTTTTTCATTAAAGCTTTTTAATGAATAAGTGCTAGATAAGTGAATAGGGGCAACAACAGCACCATGTTGTTTATCGGTATTAATACCCGCCTGCACTGCCGAAGTAGTAATGTTTTTAATTTTAGTATTCGACATTTTTATTCCTTATTTTCATTAACTAACACCATAAACTTATATACTCAATGTTTTGGATGTTTGGACGTCTATAACTCTAAACGTTTTGACTATTTAGGTCAAGAATTTTTAGACATCTAAACTTCTACTTGACTGGATTTCTGCAACCAGTAGAATTGCATGATTAAGAAGAAATAAGTATATGCTTCTATCTTTCAATTAAGCTTAATCAAGTTTTCATTAAGTGTTAATTAAATAATACCGTTAAATGCGTTTTTATAGTCATATAAAAATAATAATTAACCATTTACATTAATAGCTACAGAGGAATTTACATGGCTGAGTGGAATGACGAATATATTAATCCCTATGCCGAACATGGTAAAAAGAGTGAGCAAGTAAAAAAAATTACAGTCTCAATTCCTTTGCGTGTCTTAAAAGTATTAACTGATGAGCGAACTAGACGCCAAGTAAATAATTTACGCCATGCGACTAATAGCGAATTATTGTGCGAAGCATTCTTACATGCTTTTACTGGGCAGCCTCTACCTGATGATGAAGATCTCGCTAAAGATAATGAGGAAAAGTTACCCGCTAGTGTTCGTCGTATTTTAGAAGAAAAAGGAATTACCGACTTTAGTGCTTACGAAATAGATGATGACGAATCAATCTAAGTTCGATTGAGTAAATAACTAATCTAAAATAAAAAAAGTAGCAACCTCGATAGAGTTTGCTACTTTTTTTTGTGCTTCATTTTTTGTGCTTCATATAAGAGTAGCCAATATAGCTACAAAATTCGCAACAAGATAAGTTATCCGTGGTATGGCTTACTTAAACGATGCACCGACTCAATAAAGTGTCCTGCATGATCTGGATTCACATCAGGGTGAATACCATGGCCTAAGTTAAATACATGACCGGTACCGCCTTCACCAAAGCCTGCTAATATTTTAGATACTTCCTGTTCAATACGCGGTAATGGTGCATACAACATAGAAGGGTCCATATTGCCTTGTAAAGCAACTTTATCACCAACACGTGCTTTTGCTTTTTCTATATCAATAGTCCAATCAAGTCCTACCGCATCACAACCTGTCGCAGCGATATCTTCTAACCACATACCACCATTTTTAGTAAACAAAGTTACCGGCACTTGACGGCCATCATTATAACGCGTTAAACCGTCAACGATTTTATGCATATATTGTAATGAAAATTCTTTGTAATCACGTGGTGACAATACGCCACCCCATGTATCAAACACCATTACTGATTGTGCGCCAGCAGCAATTTGTGCATTCAAATATGAAATAACAGAGTCGGCTAACTTATCAAGCAATAAATGCAGTGTTTGTGGTTCAGAAAACATCATTTTTTTGATTTTAGTAAAAGCTTTTGAGCTACCACCTTCAATCATGTAAGTTGCCAACGTCCAAGGGCTGCCAGAAAAACCAATTAACGGCACGCTACCATTTAGTTCTTTTTTAATAGTACGAACGGCATTCATTACGTATTGTAATTCACCTTCAGGATCAGGTACGCCGATTTTTTCAACATCAGCTTTACAAGTAATAGGACGTTCAAACTTAGGTCCTTCGCCTGTTTCGAAATATAGGCCCAAACCCATGGCGTCAGGAATTGTTAATATGTCGCTGAATAAAATAGCTGCATCAAGTGGAAAGCGACGCAACGGCTGAATAGTAACTTCACAAGCTAAGTCAGCATCGCGACAAACTGACATAAAATCGCCAGCATCTTTACGTACTGCTCGGTATTCAGGTAAATAACGTCCTGCTTGTCTCATCATCCAAACAGGTGTGTAATCTACTGGCTGCTTTAAAAGCGCACGTAAATAATTATCATTTTTTAATTCAGTCACCAATAAACCCTCTAATTTATTCATTGTTTACTTACTTGAACTCCCCAAAATAGGAATAACAAGTAAATTATGCGCGTATTCTAGCACTCGTGGTATTTTGAATCTATGCGACAAATCAATTCATTTACGCTTAACATTCATCCCATGAAAAATATTTCAATTTAGTTACATTTCGCTAGACATTATTAATATGAATAACAATCAATCACTTAATCACTAAAAAGCATTAGTTATGCTTTATACGAAATTTATCGTCGAGTTTATGCTCTATTAAAGTTGTTGCAGTGATGAAAATGCTTTGCTATAAAATACCTGCGCAAACAAAGAAGCACTGATTAATAATAAAAATACTTCTGAGCATAATTAATAAGAAGCTTGATTAACAAGACCATAATGCGAGCATTTCAAGCCTTTCTCTTCGAGAAAGGCTTTTTTATTTGTGCTATAAAATGTATAGCTGAAAATTTATAGTTCAAATAATTATTCATTATTCCTTTCAATAGTATAAAATCGCCTTCATAGCACTTTCCTTTAATTTACGAAACTAGAGAAGAATAATGAATAGCCCACAACGTGATATAACTTTAAGATTTTTAGCTGAACCACAAGATGTAAATTTTGGTGGTAAAGTCCATGGTGGTGCGGTAATGAAGTGGATAGATTTAGCGGCTTATGCTTGTGCAGCAGGTTGGAGTGGTCGTTATTGTGTTACTGCTTATGCCGGTGGCATCCGTTTTATTTCACCAATTCATGTGGGTAGCTTGGTAGAAGTAGAAGCTAAAGTTATATACACAGGTAATTCATCTATGCATATTGCCTTAGAGGTAAATGCCTGTGATCCTAAATCGTTAAACCGACACTTAACGACCAATTGTATTGTTATTATGGTTGCCGTTGATCAAAATGGACAATCTGAAACTGTACCACAGTGGATTCCGAAAACAGAAGAAGATAAAAAACAGCATAGTACTGCAATAAAATTAATGGATATGCGCAAACAGATTGGCAGTGAAATGCAAATTTTCGCTCAGTAACTAGCTCAGTAATAAGCAAATTTAATGATGGCCAAATATATTGCGTTCACTATAGTTATTCTCGCTATTTTATTTAGCAAGCCAAGCTTTGCTTTAGGTAAACTTGGCCATCAACTTGTTTGCCAATTAGCATTTGAACATTTGCCAAAAACACAACAAAACAAAATAGCCGGCTTACTCAAGACTATTCCTGCTAAACATAAAAAACTTATTAATAATTTTAATCAGCAAAAAGCGAATAGCGCCATAACTTTTGCTAATGCTTGTACTTGGGCTGATACAATTAGACATTTAAAAAAGTTTAAAGCTTATAGTTCCTGGCATTATATGAATGTCCCTCGTTCACAAAATAAAGTTAATACAGATGAATGTCAGCAAAATTGCTTGCCTCAAGCAATTTTACAACACCAACAAGCCTTAGCACATACTCAAAGCCCTTATACATGGCAGCAAGCACAAACTTTATTGTTTTTAGGGCATTGGTTAGGTGATATACATCAACCTTTACATATTAGTTTCAAGGATGATTTAGGCGGTAACAAAATCGCCTTTGCTGATACTGATGCTAAATGCAATAACCTGCATAGTTATTGGGATCATTGTATTTTATATAAAGGAAAAGAAACTAGAACAAAGTGGCTGTCCTCATTAAGGAGCCAATGGAACAAAAGCCCTCAACCAAATTGGCAAAAGGAACAAGTTTGGCAATGGGCTAACGAATCTTTTCAAATAACGACAAAGTCGACTTTTAACTATTGCCACAAAGATAACCAGAGCGTATGTCGAAAGCCTCAAGGTAAAATAACCTTATCGCCTGATTACCTAAGCCAATATCAGCCAATTATGGAGCAAAGAATACTACAAGCCGCACAGCGCTTAACAAACGTATTGGCGGCTTCATTATAGTTGCTCTTTTCTTTGTTTATTGAGGCTTGTTCTTTTCTTCAATCCATTGAGACATATACTTAGTGCTTTTATGATGGTGATGGTTAAGCATACTACCAATAAAATTACGTTGTCGGTGTTGTTCTAAATTCTGTAGCAAGTTTGTTAAGCAAGCTGAAAGTGTTGAGAAATGCTGTTCTTGGTCAAATAACAATTGTGCATTCTGTTTGCCTAATTCACTCGCGCATTGCCAAGTGTCTGCTTCTTGATAAAGCTTTACTGCTGCATCAGCAATACTTTGTGCATCGTTTGCAACCGCTCCTGCCCAAGGTAACTGAGTTTCCATCCCTTCAATACCAATATTGGTGGTAACTGAAGGCGTTGAACACAACATTGCTTCTGCTAACTTACCTTTTATACCTGCACCAAAACGCAAAGGCGCTAAACAGACCTTCGCTGATTGCATGGATTTTATCGCGTCATCAACCCAACCTTTAACCAAAAAACCTGTTTTTACATCATGTAAATCGGTCGCTTTAGGAGGTGGGTAAGCGCCACATATATGAAGCTCCGCCTTAGGTAGCTGTTTGCGAATTAATGGCCATATTTGTTGTTTTAACCAAAGTACTGAGTCCCAATTCGGTGGATGACGAAAGTTTCCAATAGAAATAAAAGCTTGTCGTTGTTCGTAACTTGGGTTGTTCAGCATAAATTGCTCATCACTAAAAACAAAAGGTACGTAGTGCAATAAACTCTTATCTACCTTGAATAAATCCCCTAACAATTCAATTTCTTTCGGTGAAATCATTAAGGTAACATCGCAACGAAAAATAGCCGCAACTTCTCGCTTAGCTAAATCAGATGTTAATAAGTCAGTGTCTGTCATCTCACTATTTTTTTTATGCGCATCGTGTCTTGCATGGCGTAAACAAAAAAGATCTTCTGTGTCTAAAACTCTTAAGGCCTGCGGACATTGTTCGATAACACGCCAACCAAACTGCTCTTCCATCATAAAGCGGTCGAACATCACAACGTCAGGCGCAAGTGAGCCAATGAAATCATCAAAACTCGCACAGTTAAGCTTAATATCAACACACTCAACATTAAGCGCCATGAGATCAACCATATGATCGGTACGTTGCGCAGGGCTAGCAAATACGACTTGATAGCCTTGCTGCTGAAAAAAGAAGATAAGTTGCAGCATACGACTACCTGCCGCAGAAGAATTTGGCTCAGGCCAAACATAACCAATAATAAGAAGTGTGTTCATGTAAATCTAGGCGCTTTAAATAAAAAGGAGTATACACGCAGTTTAACATTGATGGCAGCTTGATATTATCTTCCTTCGAACATAAAAAAAGCCACTGATCGTTAATTAATGATCGGTGGCTTTTCATTCAATAGTAGTTATGCTGGTTACTGCTAACTTAAGCTAAGCCTGTAACCATGAAACTAACATTTATTTTCTATTTATCAGCAGGAGCTGTGCCTACTTGTGGTGCTGGCTCACTTTTTTGAATTTCTAATAACTCAATTTCAAACTCTAATACTGAGTTACCAGGAATGCGTGGTGGATTACCGTTAGGCCCGTAAGCTAAATCAGAAGGAATTGTAAATTTGAATTTAGAACCAACTGACATTAATTGTACGCCTTCAGTCCAACCTCTAATAACACGATTCAGTGGGAATACAGCAGGTTCGCCACGGTCATAAGAACTATCAAATGTTTCACCATTTAAGAAAGTACCTTTGTAATGTACTTTAACAGTATCAGTAGCAGCAGGCTTATCACCTTCACCTTCAACTAATACAACATATTGAATACCTGACTCAGTTACCATAACGCCTTCTTTTTTAGCGTTATCTTCTAAGAATTTTTGGCCAGTCGCTAAACTTGCCTCAGCTTCTTGAACAGCTATTTCTTGCTGCTTAGCTTTCATTGTTTCATCTAGCTTAGTCAATAATGTTGTAATTTCTTCTTGTTCCATTACTGATTTATCATTAATGCTATCAACAAAACCTCTAACGATTAAGTCTTTTTCTAAAGCTAAACCTAGTCTCTCATGCTCTTCTAGATTGCGTTGCATATACATGCCGATTGACGCACCTAAACCGTAGGCTTGTTTTTGAACTTCTGCTTCTAATACAGGTGCTTTAGCTTCTTCTTTAGCGCCTTCTTGACAACCAGCTACAGCTAATAATGCAACAGCAACTAAAGTGGGTTTAAAAAATTTCATTTATTTCTCCGTAAAAACATCACAATTGGAGAATCCCCCAATCCATCTATTGTCTTTTGTTTACACCATCTATTGAAGAATTAAATCCAAGATAAGGTTAAACAATTTTAAAAAACGCCTTATACTAACGAGAAATGCGCCAATAAAAAAGTATTAATATGTTGCTTAACTTTTCAAAAAATATAAAACATCGCTTAACGACGATAAAAGTACTGGCTGCATGCTCACTTTCTCTTCTATTTATGCAGGGCTGTACACCTTCTGTGGATAAGCCGATAGCTCGATACCTACATGCTGTTGAGGGAAGTTATGCGGCAGATATTTCTAATGACGGCAAATGGAGTGTAACCTCTTCAATTTATCATGGAATTAGTGTTTGGGATTTAGAAAAAAATGCCCTCACCTACCAATGGGCTCAACAACAGGACAGTAGTGACAATTTAGTCCTGACCATTGATATTAGTGATAATAATAGCCATGCATTAACTGCAAGCAGAGAAAATTTTGCTCTGTGGAATATCAAAACAGGCAAGTCTGAAGGGTATTGGAAAGTAAGAGAATCTACTATTCGTGATATCAGCATTAGTAATAATGGTGATTATTTACTTATAGGTAAAGGCAATGGCACGGTTCTTCATGTTACTGTTGATACTGGCAGACGATTAGAATTTTTAGGCCATAAAGAAAAAATAAATTCTGTAGATATGACACCTAACGGAAGAATAGCCATGTCTGGCGGTAATGATTTTACGGCTTACATTTGGGATACTGTATCAGGACAAGTTATTTATCAATTTAACCATACATCGCGAGTATCGAAAGTAGCATTAGATCCACAAGGTCGTTTTGCTTTTTCTGCCGACAGTATGAAGTCAGCCCATATTTGGGATTTAAAAACAGGTAAATTGATATCAACACTCAAAGGCACTAAACGCCAAGAAGTATTTAGCTCTATACAATTTTCTCCTGACGGAAAAACCTTAGTAACGGGCGCAGCCAGCAGTAAGGTGAGCGTTTGGAATGTTGACACCGGAGAACGCACTGCTTCGTGGCACGTTACGCCAAAAGAAGCAAAAATACCGACAGGAGCAGTTGTTTATAGCCTGGCATTTAGCGATAATAACACCTTATTAACCGAAAGCTCTTCAGGCTATGCTGAGCTTTGGCAACTCCCTAAAGAAAGCAATTAAATGACAGCTAACAAATCAGAAGAAAATGCTATCCAAATTCTTGAAGAACGTATCAATGCGCTTGAAACTCGAAACCTTTTTCAAGACGATGTTATTGAACAACTAAGCGCCGAATTAACCGTTCATCAAACACAAATTTCTGAGCTAAGAGAGCAAATTCAATTAGTTGCTAATAGACTAAAAGATTCAGGTGCACTAAATTCAGGTAAAGAAGAAATAGAGCCACCTCCTCCGCATTATTAAAAAATAATGCTAATGCACTGCATAATATCTGATAAGAGACTAAGATAGAGTAGGTAAGATAGAGTAGGACACCCATACTTTATACTTTCTTGAATAAATAAGAATTCCGGATAGAGTAGGACACCCATACTTTATACTTTCTTGAATAAATAAGAATTCCTGACTATGTTTATAGTAGGATAGAGTAGATAGAGTAGGACACCCATACTTTATACTTTCTTGAATAAATAAGAATTCCGGATAGAGTAGGACACCCATACTTT
>NZ_JAUOPP010000015.1:0-112377 GCF_030547765.1 Colwellia sp. 6_MG-2023
TCGTCTGAGCTTATATTAGATCATAAAACTGTTGAAATTGATATTTTATTAGATCATAAAAATATCGGAATTGGTATAATGTGTTGTTATTGCTTACGGTTTAATGATTTGTTATGCGAACTAATATCGAGGAAACCATCGCATCAGGTTAAGGAGATTAAAGTTTTATATGAACATTAATAAACTTATTTTTTTATGCTGTACCTTGATAGATGTAAGCTATAAAAAAGGTAGCTATCTATAAAGTGGGTAATAATTTTAAAAGCCGCAATTTTCTTTTTTGAGTTTTACCTATATCAGGAGAAAAATCTGATAAACTGACCTTCTTATTTTGTTATGTAAATTGATATGAAATTCTCTAGTATTCCACTCATAAATTCCTTACAAGAAAACCTTAAAGTACTTGAGTATACACAGGCAACTGATATTCAAGTAAAAGCAATACCTCTTATTTTAGCGGGTAATGATGTTATGGCTAGGGCAAAAACAGGTACAGGTAAAACTGCTGCTTTTGCGTTACCAATACTCAATAATCTTCTTGTTACTCCCAACAGAACTAGAGCATTATCTGTTCTGGTGCTTGCGCCAACTCGGGAACTAGTTCAACAGATTTATACGAACTTTAATCAGTATAGTGTTAATACTGATATTAAAGTGGTAGCGGTCTTTGGTGGGGTAAGTATCAAGCCGCAAGTGAGTAAGCTTGCTGAAGGTGTTGATGTTTTGGTTGCAACACCTGGACGATTACTGGATTTATTATTTAATAAGCATATAAGCTTGGAAGCGTTGTCTGTTTTAGTTTTTGATGAAGCTGATAGAATATTAGATCTTGGTTTTAAAGCCGAAATTGATCGTATCATGCAGCAAGTACCAGAAAAAAGACAGACGTTGTTATTTTCTGCCACGTTTGATGATTCTTTATATAAATTTAGTAAATTATTATTAAAAGATCCTCAAGTGATCACTATTGATGAAAAAACGGAAGTGGCCGATAGTGTTGAGCAGTTAGTCTATACTGTTGATGCAGATCGAAAGCGTGAATTACTTTCTTATTTAATTGGCTCTAGGAATTGGAAACAAGTTCTTATTTTTACACGAACTAAGCAAACAGCAGATGAGCTTGCAAAAGAGCTTTGTAAAGATGGTATTAAAGCTAAATCACTCCATGGTGATAAATCACAAGGTGCGCGAGATAAAGCACTATTAGAGTTTAAAGAAGGAAAAACACGCGCTCTGGTTGCTACTGATGTTGCTGCTCGTGGTATTGATATAGCTGATTTGGGCTATGTAGTAAATTATGAGTTACCTTATGTTGCGGAAGATTACGTACATCGTATTGGTCGTACAGGTAGAGCTGGTAAAAGTGGTTTAGCACTTTCGTTAGTTTCACCAAGTGAAGAATGGTTATTAACCGCGATTGAAAAAGTAATTGATGATAGATTATTACAGCAATGGTTACCAGGATATGAGCCTGATTTAACTAAGGTTAGTACTCCTAAAAGACCTGAAAGCAAGAAGAAAGCGCGAGATAAAGCATTAAGAGGTCGCAATAGTAATAATAGACGTAGAAAATAATTATAACTACTATTAATGTTATAAATAAAAAAAACCTGAATTAATTCAGGTTTTTTTTATTTTTATACTTTAGCATACTGTCTTAAAATTTATATTCAACACCAGCATAATAGAATGCGCCATTAAATCCAAATGGTGCAGAACGTCTAGAATATGTAAATACGCCAGGGCTATTAACGATCACATTACCACTTGCATCAACAATAGTACCTGTACGTGAGTTACCAATTTCATTTTTATCAGGGTAAACATCAAATAAATTATTGCCGCCAATATTGAAAGAAATATTCTCATTCATTTGGTAACTTACACGTAAATCAGTTAACACTTCAGCACCATAAGTTTGTTGGCCACCATCCGTTACTGTGTATTCACCATAACGATTAAAAGCTAAGTTTACAGTAAAGTCTCCCACTCTATATAAACCACTTAAACTGATACGATCTTGTGGCTGCCACTCTTCGATAATTGATATATCTTGCTCTGAAAATATTTTATCAGGTGAAACATCGCCTAAACCACTATTGGCAGGTGCAAATATTTTAACAACATCAGTTTCTGTAAAGTTAGCTGCGAAAGTTAAATCTAAATCACCGCCTAACATTTCACCATTCCAAGTGGCTATTATATCAATACCTGATGTTTCGGTATCAGCACCATTAAGAAAGAATTGACCTCCACCAGCACCAGCAGCTAATAAGGCTGAATCTAATGCTGAAGATAAACCTTGGCCTAGTGAGTTGCTTAGGACAATACGATCATCAATATCAATTGAATACCAATCGATAGTTAAATTAATGCTATCAGCAAGTCGAATAACAGTACCAAGACTTAGGTTTGTTGATTCTTCTTCTTTTAACTCAGGAATGCCAATTGCTTGTGCTAACGTTGAATCATTACGGAATGTACCAACCTGGACGGCAATTTGATTACCCGTAGGATCATCTGGATTAGTTTTAAATTGTGTACTGATGTTATTAAAATATAACTGTTGCATTGATGGGGCACGGAAGCCTGTGCTCATAGCACCACGGATGGCAACATCTTCAGTTAAAGACCAATTAGCAGCAAGTTTGAAGTTGCTGCTATCTCCAAAACCATCGTAGTCATCGTAACGTACAGCACCACTTACGATTAAATTTTCAGTGACTTCCATTTCAGTATCTACATAAAATGAAACAACATTACGTGTTTCATCCACTGCAGATATTGCTCCAATACCTCCAAACCCTTGAATACCTGCGCCAGTATCTGTTGCAAATAAACTTTGGCCTAATACCGTATCGTAGTCTCGATATGAATATTCATCACCAGGTGTTATTTTATAAGTATCAGTACGAATCTCAGCGCCCATTGCTAATGAAAACAAATCGAAGTCTTGAGTATAATCAATATTTATTGTTGATAACGCAAGCTCTAAACCATAAGCAAATGCTTCTCTAGGTACTGAATTACGTATTTCATCAGGTGTGATATCAGCGTATGAACCGTCAGCATTATATTGTAAAGCATTAGCATAAGATGAATTGATAGAATCACTTGTTGTATAGTCAATATTGTTTTGACCATAGGTATAAGACAAATCTAATGAAGCACCATTATCAAATTCAGTTTGGTAGCCAAAGTTATAAGAAATATCTTTAATATCTGAATTTATTTTAGGTAAAAAGCCCATTGGTACAGTGGCATCGCCATCTAGCAATGGTGCATTACCATCAGTATTTGCATTATGGCGAAAGAAAGCGGCTGATTCATTGTCACGTTTTGAGTAAGTAATAAAACCATATAATTCGCCATTACCTAGCTCATAACCAGTGTTAACGGTTAAACCAAATTGATTTGAGTCTGCATCGCCAATTCTAAAAGTATTACGTGTCGCTGTTGCCTCACGAGGATCTCCTAGTAGCATGGTGCCATCGCCTATGTCAGTACAGCCAGTAAATTGGCATGAACCATGTAAACCAGCTCTGTTCGTATAGCCGCGATCTCGAAAATTCAAGGTAGTATTTAAATACCCATTATCTCCCAAAGCAAATCCCTTTGAAATATCCACATTTGTGGTTTCACCATCACCTTCTGAATATTCACCATAAGAAACAGCTGCTTTACCACCATCACTCGCATCATTTAGAACAATATTAATAACACCTGCTATTGCATCAGAGCCATATTGTGCAGCAGCACCATCTCTAAGTACTTCTATCCGTTTAATTGATGAAGCTGGAATCGCATTCATATCTGTACCGGCTGTGCCACGACCAACAGAAGTATTTATATGTATTAAACTTGCTTGATGGCGTCGTTTTCCGTTGACAAGAACTAGGGTTTGATCAGGTCCTAAGCCACGTAAAGTTGCCGGACGAAGTGCATCTGTGCCATCACTGATAGCAGAGCTTGAAAAGTTAAAAGAAGGTGCAATCGCTTGTAGCATTCTACCTACTTCTGTTTGTCCTGTATTAGCAAGAGCTTCTGCTGAAAGAATGTCAACAGGTACAGGTAAATCATCAGCTGATCGTCCTGCAACACGACTACCAATAATAGATATTTTCTCTACACTAGTCTCATCTATTTGGGCTGTTTCTTGGGCTAGAGCAGTTTGGCTAGCAGCACCCAATATCATAGGGATTAGTGCTAATTTTACTTTGTTATTTTTCATTGTTGTAATTCCTCTATAGTGTTTATCAACTTGAATGCTAAGTTGACCAGAGTTATTAACAACAGCAATTAAGCCAGAGTCTTGTAATAATTTTTTGAGACCAGAGCTTACTGAGAAATAGCCTTTTAACTCATTTGCTTGATACTGCTTGGCTAAATCAAACGAGAATATAATGGTTTGATTTGATTTTTGGGCAAATGCAATTAGGGCTTTATCAGCTCGTTGTTTGTTAATATCATAGCGCATCAAACTAGCAGCATTTGCACTGAGCGTTACTAGAACTATATTCACGCTAATGAAATATTTTAATAACGGTTTTAGCTTAGCTGAAAGTTGGAACAGACGAAATTTATCTCGCCAACGGTGCAGTATTAATAAACAAGTGAGCAGAAGAAATCCTCTATGGTTTTATAAATTAATTTTAATTATTTAAATTAAGCTAAATGGTGAGAAATAGCTAGTAAACAATGAAAGCATATTTTTATAAAATGGCAGGGAGATTAGAATCTATATTTTACGTAGGTAGATCATTCATTAAGCGCAAGTAAAATTGTACTATTAGCAGCCTTTGAATAACTAATATTAAAATTACTTTTCAGTGATGCTAATAAGCCTTCTACATCATTAGCTTTAAAATACCCAGAGACTTTAATATCAGCAATTGTCGGATCAGATATTTTAAAATGAGTTTCTGTGTATCGGCTTACTTCAGCGAGCGCATTAGATAATGATTCACCATTAAAAATGAGCATACCTTGCTGCCAAGCTAAATCACGTTGTATCTGATCAAGTGATACTTGTTCAATAGGCATATCAGGCTGTTTGGTTATTGTGGCTTTTTCGCCTGAACTTACCAATATTCCAGGGAGTTCTGTTTGGTTTGTGTTTTCATCTGTTGTCAACAGAGTATGCCTTATTACTTCAAGTGTTTCTGTTGCTTTAGTAATTAAAACTCTACCTTCAGTTACCATCAATTCAATATCACTATGACTATTTTTTTGTACATTAAATATAGTCCCTAATGCGGTGAATGATTTATCCCCCGAGGTTACAGTGAAGGGACGTGATTTATCTTTAGCTATATCAAACCTTGCTTCCCCTTGCATTAATGTTAACTGGCGTGATGATGGGGTGTAAGATACATGAACAATCGTATTGGTATTTAATTGAATGTGAGTACCATCATTCATAGTGAAGCTGTTCTGTTCACCTATATTGGTTTTTAATATTTGTATTTGTGTTAATGATTGCTCGTTTAGTGAAGGGATGAAAGGTATAAATGATTTATCAACAAAGGCATTAACTGAAAGTATAGAAACAATAGCAACACTGGCAGCTAATACTATAGCAGAGAAATGATGACGAATTTTTTTAAGCTTATCTAGTGGAAATAAATCACTTAATTCATTAAGAACAGAAACATCATCCCAATAAGAAGCCATTTCCAATAACGCATTGAGATGTGCAGTATTTTGCTCGCACCAAAAAACTAATTCTTTTTGTTCAGATAGTGATAAGCCACGATCCATACGACTAATCCAAAGGCACGCCTGTGCCTGGATGTCTTCTTTAGTGTGAAACTGGCTTACATTACTCATTGCGTTACTCGATTATTCTTCGATATTTTTAGTTTATTGGCTAGTATTAGTTGCTACATTTGTACTTTTGCTTTTTTAATATTTTTAATTACTGAAGTTTGACCTTCTTTATGATGCCTTTGTTCCATATATTGAAAACTTTTTAATAAACCTTTAGCGACGTGCTTTTCAACGGTACTTTCACTTAACTGTAAGTACTGGGCTATTTCTTTTTGACTAAGCCCATACACTTTCTTTAAAATAAAGCATTTACGTACAGTGCCTGATAATTGCTCTGTAGCTCGACAAAAAGATAAAAATCGTTCTTTAGATTCGTAGTCGTCTTCAAAGTGATTACTACTCAACTCTAGAGGAAGTTCAACAAAGCTCTCTATTGAATCATTATATTTATTGTCCCATTTCGCATTATGGTTATAGGCAATGTTTTTAGCTGTTTTAAGCATATAACTACGAGCATACTTTATTTCTTGCTTCATATTTGCTTCGTAGCTACGTACAAAGGTTTCTTGTACTATGTCATCAATATCATCAGGTTTAACAATACGACTAATAAGGGCTTTGATCGTCCTACGATAACTGATAAAAGTGTCGGTAAGCTTATTTTTATTATCTTTTTGGGTCATTTTCAATCCCGATAAAGGCAACTACTTTTAGTCTGCTCGCAATGTGTGTTGTGTGATTCATTTAGGTCATTATTCATCGTTAAAGAAATCACACATGCGTTACGTTACAAAAGGCTAAACAATTATTAACGCATAATTTTTAATTTTTAGATTTGCTTTTTTTGGCTTTTTTCTTGCTCTGTTTTTTAGCTTTAGCTTTTTTCTGTGAAGTTGTACGTTTTACTTTAGCTTTTTTGCTAGCAACTTTAGCCTCTTTATTTTTTGGACGAAGCTCATTAATAATTCTTCGTTGAAGACGTTCATTTTGATAACGCTCAATTTTGCCGACAACTCCCATATCATGAGCTTCTATTAATGAAATAGCCGTACCTTTTGAGCCGGCTCTTCCTGTACGGCCAATACGATGGACATAAATATCGACTTGGCGTGGCATATCAAAGTTAATAACATGGGTGATATCATCAATATCTAACCCTCGAGCGGCAACGTCTGTTGCTACCAGTACTTTTACCTCACCATTTTTAAAACGTTCAATTGCTTGATTGCGCTTGTCTTGTGGCATTTTTCCTTCAAGCCATACACAAGGTAATTCTTCCGCATATAATTTGCCTGATAAATACTGAACTGTTTCTCTTTTATTAGCAAAAACAACCGTTCGGTTAACACCTTCCTGTTTTAATGTATTTACTAACAAATCTAGTTTATGCGATGCATTGTCTGCAAGATGTATCCATTGATGTATTTTAGCTTTTTCTTTACGCGAAGGCGTTGCTTCTAAAAACTCAGGCTCTGTTAATACTTCTTTTGCAAAACGAATAACACCTGTACTTTCTAATGTTGCTGAAAAAAGCATGGTTTGTTTACGCCAACGAGCTTCACCTACTATGCGATTTATGGCTTCGCTAAAACCTAAATCTAACATGCGATCGGCTTCATCAAGGACTAATATTTCAATTTCTCGCGCATCAAACTGCTCATTCTCTATGTATTCTAATAATCGTCCAGGTGTTGCAACTAAAATATCGGTTGTGCTGTTTAAAATATCATTATGGCTACCATAATTTACTCCACCAGTGATAACGCCTGTTTTTATTTTAGATAATTTAGTCAGGTTTTCACTATCTTCACCTATTTGAATGGCTAATTCGCGTGTAGGCGTTAAAATTAATACTCGAGGAAAACCAGGTTTAGTACGAGGGTAATCAAGTAGGTGCTGAGCAATAGGAAGCAAAAATGCAGCTGTTTTACCTGTTCCTGTCGGTGCAGAAGCAAGTATATCTTTACCTGTCATTGCTTGTGGTATGACTAAGTCTTGGATAGAGGTAGGTTTTTTGTAACCTAATGCTTTCACATTGGCTAATAATTCTGAGTCGAGATCAAATTGCTCAAACATAAATGATTTTCACTAATTTTAGATGGATATTACTATTGCGTTATTATAGAGGTTTTCATGATGTCTGTAACTACTTTATCTCATAAGCAATAACCATCTATATTAAAACTAACTTTCACTATATTCTTCTAAAATTTGCTCACACCATTGTTGAATTCGATGTTCACTGAGATCGTACTGATTATCTTCATCAAGTGCTAAACCAACAAAATGTTGACTATCTTCAGTGAGTGCTTTTGATGCTGAAAATTCATAGCCTTGGTTAGGCCAATAACCGATTAATGTTGCTCCTTGAGCAATTACTTGTTCATGTAACATGCCTAACGCATCTTGAAACCACTCGGTATAACCTATTTGGTCTCCCATGCCATATAACGCAACAACTTTGCCACTCAAATCAATAGCATTAATATCTAGCCAAATAGATTCCCAATCTTCTTGAAGTTCGCCATAATCCCATGTGGAAATGCCCAATATAATAAAGTTGTAATCAAGACAATGTGCTAACGGTACATCTTTAATATTATGTAATTCAACTAAATCAGCGCCTATGGTTTCTTGAATTTTTTCAGCTGCTATTTCGGTATAACATGTACTTGAGCCATAGAATAAGCCAATTTTCATATTAGTTTGCCTAAAGTGTAAGAATAGATGTAATACTAAATGAAGTAGTTTATTAATTATTTCATTTGGTATAAATTGCCATGATCTTAACAAAAGCATTTAGTACAATTCAATTTATTGTTTGCAAAGTTACACTATCGGCTGTAATTTCATTGGCAACAAAGCGGTCTGCTTATCTGCGTAGTATTAAGTGAGTAAAAAATTACTGCACTTAGTTTCATTATTAATCGAAATAAATTTAGGAAATAAAGTATGTTTAACAAGTTGTTTATTATTGGTGGTGTAGTTACTGCAGTCGCAGTTGGCTTTTTCTCAGTGAATCAAATGGCCGAAGCACATGACGCATCTGAATCAAATCATGTTGTAAAAAATGTTGAACCAGCGTCAGCAAAATTAAATGTTAATGTGCTAAAGGCAAAAATCAAAGCAAAGTTAGGTTTAACTATTAATAAAGTTGAAAAAACACCTGTACCAGGTATCGCTTTGCTTATGAGTGATCAAGGTGTCTTTTATTCTAGTTACGATGGTGATTACTTTATTCAAGGTAAAGTTTACAGTTTAGTTTCTAAAGTAACAGACTTATCTGAAGCGAGTTTAGCTAAAGTTCGCCTTGATGGCGTTGACAAATTTAAAGATGATATGATTGTTTTTAAAGCAAAAGATGAAAAATATGTTGTATCAGCTTTTACTGATATTAGCTGTGGTTATTGCCGTAAAATGCACAAACAGATGGCTGAATATAACGATCTTGGTATTACTTTTCGTTATTTAGCTTTTCCTCGTGCAGGTATTAAAGATCAAGCAGGAAACTATTCTCAAGGATTTAAAGATTTACGTTCGGTTTGGTGTAATGAAGATCCAAAAGCAGCCATGACTCGTGGAAAAAATACCGGTAGTGTTGCTTATCGTGTTTGTGATAAACCTATTGAAGAACAGTTAAATTTTGGTCGTCAAATTGGCGTTAATGGTACACCAGCATTAGTTTTATCAAATGGCATGTTAGTACCAGGTTACCAAGAGCCAAAACAATTATTAAAATTATTAGAAAGCATATAATTTAAATTTTAAATAAACAATTAAGACCTATAAAGTATGAAAAAAATAATTCGCCGCGAGCATTTTAGTGACGATCACCTCCCTAATAGCTTGCCGCCTATTATTAAACAAATTTATGCTTGTCGAGGTGTTCAAACAGCAAAACAATTAGACTTAAAAGTAGCAAATTTAGAAGGATTGAGTGCTGTTGAAGGGACTAGCTATGTCTTAAAGGGGTTAGACGATGCTAGTGCATTGCTCTATCAGGCTCTACTCGATAACACTAATATTATTATTGTTGGTGATTTTGATGCTGATGGAGCAACGAGTACGGCCTTAATGATGGTTGCTTTATCTTCTATGGGGAGCAGCAATCATTCATTTTTAGTGCCTAATCGATTTGAATATGGTTATGGGTTAACGCCTGAAATAGTCGATATTGCTGCAAGCCAGGGGGCAGAAATGCTAGTGACCGTTGATAATGGCATTAGCTGTGTTGCCGGTGTTAATCGTGCAAAAGAGCTTGGCTTACAAGTGATTGTTACGGATCATCATTTACCTGGCCATGAGTTACCAAAAGCCGATGCCATTGTTAATCCTAATCAACCTAATTGCCCATTTCCAAGTAAATCGCTCGCTGGCGTAGGGGTCGCTTTCTATGTAATGCTAGCTTTACGCAGTTATCTTCGCGAAAAAAACTATTTTACAAAGCAAAATATTAATGAACCCAATATTGCTCAATTACTTGATTTAGTTGCTTTAGGTACAGTCGCTGACGTTGTTTCACTTGATGGCAATAATCGAATCTTAGTCGAGCAAGGCCTAAAACGCATACGTGCAGGACAAACTCGCCCTGGTATTCAAGCATTAATTGAAATAGCCAATAAAAACCAACAGCGTTTAGTTGCGTCAGATTTTGGTTTTGCGCTAGGGCCAAGAATAAATGCAGCCGGTCGCTTAGATGATATGTCTTATGGGATTAATTGCTTACTTGCTCCTGATTTAATTAGTGCTAGAGCGATGGCAGTAGAGTTAGATGACTTGAATAAAGCACGAAGAGAAATAGAACAAGGCATGCAGATAGAAGCTGAAAGCGTTTTTAAATCATTAAGCTTTGATGAACATAACTTACCCAGTGCGATAGCACTGTATCAACAAGACTGGCATCAAGGTGTTATTGGTATTGTTGCTGGGCGTTTAAAGGAAAAATACCATCGTCCTTGTATCGTCTTTGCAAAAGGCAAAGACGATGAACAACGTCAATCAGAAGGCCAAGAAATTAAGGGATCTGCTCGTTCTATCCCTGGCTTACATATACGCGATTTGTTAGAACATATCGATAGTCAAAATCCAGGCTTAATTTTGAAATTTGGTGGTCATGCTATGGCTGCCGGCTTATCAATTAACTTGAAAAACTTTGAAAAATTTCAAAAGGTGTTTAACGAGTTAGCAAGCCAATGGCTCAAAGCAGAAGACTTACAAAGTATCATTTTATCTGATGGCGAATTAGACACTAATCACATCACCTTAAGCTTTGCTGAGCAATTAAGAGACGCAGGACCATGGGGCCAAAACTTTCCAGAGCCATTATTCGATGGCGTATTTTCCTTAATACAACAGCGTATTGTTGGGGAAAAACACCTTAAACTAGTGCTTGAAAAAGCAGGTGTGGTGATTGATGGAATCGCCTTTAATGTTGATCTTAAAGCTTGGCCAAATCCTAAGGCAAAACAAGTACATTTAGCTTATCGATTAGATGTTAATGAGTTTCGTGGTAAACGAACAGTACAGTTGATGGTTGAACACCTTACCGTTGCTGAATCCTAGACATTAATTACTTTAACGCGAAGTCAAAAATCACTGATTCTTAGTCGTTTATTTACTCATATTTTTGCGCTATAATGCGCCACTATTTTTTGCTGTTTAGCTCGTTATTATCAGCTGTATATTAATGCTTATTTAGCTTGAAGGATTCTATTCGAAGACTTATGTTTGAAGTTAACCCAATAATAAATAAATTAAAAGAAATCCGTGAACGTGCTGACTTACTTCGGGGGTACCTTTGACTACGATGTTAAAGCTGAGCGCCTAGTTGAAGTTTCACGAGAATTAGAATTACCTGATGTTTGGAATGAGCCTGAACGGGCACAAGCATTAGGTAAAGAGCGCAGCTCACTAGAAGAAGTGGTTAATACCATTGTTGAATTAGAAACGGGTTGTGATGATATAGAAGGTTTACTTGAGCTTGCGATTGAAGAAGAAGATCAAGAAACCTTTGATGATGCTCAAGCCGAAGCTAATACGCTAGATACTATTTTACAAAAGCTAGAATTTCGCCGCATGTTTTGTGGTGAACAAGACGCTAACAATTGTTATTTAGATATTCAATCGGGATCTGGCGGTACAGAAGCGCAAGATTGGGCTGAAATGCTAATGCGCATGTATTTACGTTGGGGTGAAGCGCATGGTTATAAAACCGAAGTGATTGAAGTGACTGGCGGTGATGTTGCGGGTATTAAAGGTTGCACTATTAAATACACGGGTGAATATGCTTTTGGCTGGTTACGAACTGAAACTGGTGTACATCGCTTAGTGCGAAAATCACCATTTGATTCATCAGGTCGACGTCATACTTCATTTGCTTCAGCGTTTATTTATCCTGAAATAGATGACAATATTGAAATTGATATTAACCCTGCAGACCTGCGTATTGATACTTTTCGTGCTTCTGGCGCAGGTGGTCAGCATGTAAACAAAACTGATTCAGCTATTCGTATTACTCATGAACCGACGGGGGCTGTAGTTGCGTGTCAGGCAGACCGTTCTCAGCATAAAAACCGTGCCACGGCGATGAAGCTTCTTAAAGCAAAATTGTATGAAATGGAAATGCAAAAGCAAAATGAAGGTAAACAAGAGTTAGAAGATGGTAAGTCAGATATAGGTTGGGGTAGTCAAATTCGCTCTTACGTACTAGATGATAGCCGGATTAAAGATTTAAGAACGGGTGTTGAGAATAGAAACACCCAGGCCGTATTAGATGGTGATTTAGACAGATTCTTAGAAGCCAGTTTGAAGTCTGGTTTGTAGGATTAATCTTTAAATAATCCATTCAACACATTGAAAAACTAAAGATAACTTTGAGAAACATAATGACAGATAAAGCCACTAAAGCCAGTCAAGCAAATAATGCACCTGCAGCACAAGATGAAAACAAGTTGATTGCTGAACGTCGTGTAAAGCTTGAAAAAATTCGCTCTAATTGTTCAGCAAATGGTTTTCCTAACGATTTTAATCGTGAACATTTAGCTGCAGATATTCAAGCTGAACACGGTGAAAAAACAAAAGAAGAACTTGAAGCGCTACAAGTTACCTATGCTATTGCTGGTAGAGTAATGGCAAAACGCGGACCATTTTTAGTAATCCAAGACTCGTCAGGTCGTATTCAAGGTTATGCTGAAAAAACGGTACAAAAAGAAATTAGAGAAAAATGGGGTTCATTAGATATTGGCGATATCGTTGGTATCAAAGGTATTTTACATAAATCAGGTAAGGGTGACCTTTACGTGAATATGGATGAATACTCATTATTAACTAAGTCTTTACGTCCATTACCAGAGAAATTTCATGGTTTATCTGATCAAGAGACTAAATATCGTCAACGTTACATTGATTTAATTATTAATGAAGATACACGTAATACGTTTAAAGTTCGTTCAAAAATTGTGGCTGGTATTCGCAACTTTTTAACACAACGTGATTTTATGGAAGTTGAAACGCCAATGCTACAAATTATCCCTGGCGGTGCAACAGCTAAACCATTTATGACTCATCATAATACCTTTGATCTGGATATGTACTTACGTATAGCACCAGAGCTTAACTTAAAACGTTTAGTTGTTGGTGGCTTTGATCGTGTATTTGAAATTAACCGTAGTTTCCGTAATGAAGGTATTTCAACGCGTCATAACCCAGAATTTACCATGATTGAATTCTACCAAGCCTACGCTGATTACCATGATCTAATGAATATTACCGAAGAAATGTTACGTACCATTGCACAGGACGTTTTAGGTACTACTACAATTCGTAATACGGTTAAAAATAGTGATGGCGAAGTAGTTGAAGAAAAATTCTATGACTTTGGTAAACCTTTTGCTCGTTTATCTATGGTTGATGCAATTTTAACTTATGGTAAAAATCATCATGGCGCTGATCAATTAGATGAAGCGGCATTACGTGATCCAGAAAACAACTTCGACGCAATAAAAGCAATGGCAAAAGCGGTTGGTGTTAAAGAAAGTAGTGCTTCTAAAGTATGGGGGCCAGGTAAATATATTTGTGAAATCTTTGAAGAAGTAGCAGAGCATTTATTAGACCAACCAACGTTTATCACAGAATACCCATGGGAAGTGTCACCACTTGCACGCCGTAATGATAAAAACCCATTCATTACTGACCGTTTTGAGTTTTTTGTTGGTGGTCGTGAGTTAGCGAATGGTTTCTCAGAGCTTAATGATGCGGAAGACCAAGCTGAACGTTTCCAAAAGCAAGTAGCTGAAAAAGATGCTGGCGATGATGAAGCGATGCATTACGATGCCGATTATATCAATGCGTTAGAGTACGGTTTACCGCCAACAGCAGGTGAAGGTATTGGTATTGATCGATTGGTTATGTTATTTACTGATTCACCAACAATTAAAGATGTTATTTTGTTCCCGCATATGCGCCCAGAAACAGACTAATAATAGCCTCTATCTAAACGACGATATTAATATGTTTAATATCGTCGTCTTATCGCTAACTAGCTATCATCTCCCCTTGATTTTGTCCGTATCACTTGAGTGATACGTTTATCTACTCTTTTGTTATTATCACTGTCTTGGCTTTGGTAAATTCTGGCTTGATTACGCCCATTATGTTTAGCAAAATATAGTGCCTGATCCGCTTGATTAAGCATTTTATCGTACTCACTGACTTCACTATTATCAGTTAATCCTATACTTATTGTAATATTAAGGTTTTCTGCGATACTTGAAAAATCATAATTCTTTATTGATACTCTGAGTAAATCACATAAATCATAAGATTTTTTAACATTGTTGTTAATTAATAATGTGAACTCTTCGCCACCCCAACGTGCTAATTTTATTTGTGCTGAACTAGTTTGAATAACCGTTTGTAGAATGTCAGCAACCTTTTTAATTACTTGGTCACCAATAAAATGTGAGTACTTATCGTTAACATCTTTGAAGTGATCAATATCTATTATCGCTACTGTTAATGGTTGCTGTGCTAATTTTGCTTTCTCAAAATCATTATTACACCATTCATCAAATGCACGACGATTAAACAATCCCGTGAGCTGATCATGATTAGCTTGATAAGAAAATAATTCTGCCTGTTTTTTTATCTCAAGTGTTTGCTGCTCAATAAGTTGTTTTAATTGTTCTTGACTACGTTTGATGGTGATAATTCGGTAGCGATAAAGCATAAATAAGGTGAAGCAAACAATGATGACAATAAATAATCTAAAAGAGGTTGTTTGCCAATAAAGCGGGGTAATGGTGAAATTAATAGTCGCTAAATGCTCTTGCCATTGACCACTAGGATACTTTGCTCGCATTTTAAAAGTATAGTCACCGGGCTCTAAATTTGTAAATTCGGTGAATGTTTTATTATTTTTATTTTGCCATGTTTTATCAAAACCAATCAGCTGGGTTTGATATTCAATATGTTTAGACATTAAATAACCTAAACCTGCATAATGAATTGTGATGCGAGATGCGCCTTTAGGTAAGATTATTGTGGGCTGTATAGGGTAAGATTTTCCATCGACTTCGAATTGCTCAATAACTACAGGAATGACTTTTTCTGCCATTCGTTGTAATCTTTCATTATTAATATGGCTAACGCCTTTTGAGGTAGCAACCCAAACACTGCCATCTTTATGAAGCGTGGCGGCAGGTGTTGATCCCCCATTAGCTTGTGAGCTAAGTAGGCCAACACCCTCCGCAAATAATTTAAAATCGACGGACTTACTCTTGCCGTGAATAATACTATCAATTTCTTCTCTGGTAACACTAATAATGCCTCGGTTACTCGTTAACCAAAACGTATTGCTTTCATCGATAACTATTTGAAATATTTTATCTACGGGCAAACCGTTTTCTTTATTGACGGCCTTCATTTCATTGGTTGTTAAATTAATATAAATAAGGCCTCGATCGGTTGCCATCCATAGAGTGTTTTGTTCAACATAAAAACCAAAAGCATATTCCGCATCAAATTTATCATTCAATCTATAAGTTTGTATTGCACCTTTATCGTAAGAAGCTATACCATCACCGGTGCCAATCCATACTTTACCAAACTCATCTTCAGCAAGGGTCATTATAAAGCTGGCCGGTAGGCCACTTTGTTTGTTAAATATCTCTAACGTATTGTCAGGTGATATTTTTGCTAAGCCAGAAGCTGTTCCGACCCAAAGGTTATTAGCTGAATCAACTAAGATACTTCTGATCTCATTGCTTGGTAGGCCTGTTTTGACGGTTAATAATTCTTCAAGTTGATTATTTGAAGTGGTAAATAGCCCTTGATTGTATGTGCCTACTAAAACTTCTTGCTGTGGTGTTTCTGCTAAACTTAAAACGGAAAGGCTTCTGTTTTGGTTGACGTTAATAGAGGTAACTTGCTCGTTAACAATTTTATTTAAGCCTTTGCTGTTACCAACCCATATACTGCCATCTGAATGAGATAAAACGCTGCGTACGTAATTCCCTGATAAGCCTTGCTTCGTCGTTAAGGTAATAAATGGTGCTTCTCGTAAGCGAAACAAACCACTACTTGTACCAATCCATATACTCTGCTCTCTATCTTGGTAAAGTGCGGATATTCTATTATTGGGTAAACCACTTTGATCATTTAATTGTTCCAAGTTATTGTTATGGAGTCTAAATATTCCGTGGTTATCAGTTCCTAACCAAATATTGTGAGCTTTATCTTGCAGTAAGCTGCTAATTCTTTCATTAGCCAGTTGAGGGTGTAATAGTTCAAAAATACCATTAACTTGTTTATAAGCTCCTTGCTTGGTCGCTACGATAAGTTTGTTGTCATGGGTTAAAAGAATATCGTCGGTGGGAGAGTTAGGTAAACCATATTGTTCATCAAAATGGCGAACAATGCTTTGATTGTTAACTGAAAATATACCTTTATTTGTTGCTACCCAAATAGTACCTTTATTATCTTCAACTATTTTATAGGCGCGTATATTATCAATAATAACTGTATCTTGTTGAGAGCTTATATTACGGTAAATAACGCCTTTTCCTTCTAGGGCTAACCAGATATTGCCATTGTGATCGTAAATGGCGTGGTTAATCATAGTAGTTGCTAAAGAGGCTGCTGCCCATTGGTTATTATAGCGCTCTGATAAGCCACCACGAGCACCTGCAACTAATAATTTACCCTCGGGCGTAGAGGTTAGGCTTTTTATTGATGAATCGGGTAACCCAATGGCAGAGCCACGCGTAAATACTTTGAATTCTCTGCCATTGAATCGAGCTAATCCTTCCCAGGTGGCCACCCAAAGGTAGCCATCAGTCGTTTGAGATATAGCGTTAATTCCATTGTGTGGGAGCCCATCATGGGTACTCCATGTTTGGCTAAAGTAATCGGTTAAAGGAAGTGTTTTTTCAATGGAATGTGTTTCAGCTGCTGATACATGGATGTAAGTGGTTGAGATACAAAATATAAAAAAGGAAAAGTTAATCGCGATTGATAAATATTTCAAAGCAGAATTCCTGTAACAGTAAATAACTTGTTTAATTAATATTCTAGCAATGTTCTACAGTTTTTGGCGATTTATTTAATGATGAGGAAAATAAGTCTACTGTTGAACTATAGATATAACTTCATAGTTACATTGATGAAAAAAACTATATATTATAAGACTACTTTTCTTGATCGCTTTTAAGTAGATTATGTTGTTGCGTGAAATAAGCATCAAACTATAAAGTGAATGACTTTGTAGAAAAATGAATTGTAGAAGAAAATAACCGTGAGTTAATAAATGAAAATAATAAAAATGAGAGTTAGTAATGGATAAATTAAGAGGTGGTTTTAGCTCACGCTTAGGTTTTATTTTAGCTGCAGCTGGGTCAGCTGTCGGACTAGGTAACATCTGGGGGTTCCCAACACAAACAGCAAGTAATGGTGGCGCAGCTTTTGTTTTAGTGTACTTGGTTCTTGCATTTAGTTTAGCATATCCAGCATTTATGGCTGAATTATTAATTGGCCGTTATGGGCAAGCCAATGCGGTTACGTCCATGCAGAAAATGTCTCGCGCACTGTGGCAAAAACGTTTTGCGTTTGTTGTTGGTTTTGGCGGTATTGTTTGTGCTGCACTTATTTTGAGTTTTTATGGCATTCTTGCCGGTTGGATGATGTCGTATGCAATTGAGCCAATCACATCAATGTTAGGGCTTAACGAAACATCAAGTTGGTTAACATCACAATCAATTATGCGTAATTTAGTCTTTACTGGTTTGTTTATGTTACTTACGGTGGCCATTATCAGCCGTGGTGTTGAAGAAGGTATCGAGAAATGGTCAAAAAGATTAATGCCAATGCTTATTGGATTACTAGTTTTATTGATTATCTATGTCTTTACTTTAGAAGGCGCAGAAGAGGGCTTCGCTGCTTATTTACAGCCTGATATTTCGCGAGTTTTCGAGCCTGATTTGTTAATTAGCGCACTTGGCCAAGCTTTCTTTTCTTTATCGCTAGGAACGAGTGTCATGATTATATATGGCTCTTATATTTCTAAAACAGAAAACCTAGTTTCACTTGGAGCGCAAGTAACGTTAATTGATGTTTCCATCGCCTTCCTTGCAGGCTTGTTAATTATCCCTTCTATGTATGTCGCACAATATCAAGGTGTTGCTATTTTTAGTGACGATGGAAGCTTAATTTCGGGTCCTAATTTAGTGTTCGATGTGCTGCCAACATTGTTCAATAGTATGGGCAGTATTGGTTTATTTGTTGCTCTTGGTTTCTTTGTTTTAATGTCTATTGCAGCGTTAACGTCTTCTATTTCAATGTTAGAAGGGCCAGTATCTTTTGCTGTTGAACGTCATAATGTAGAACGCAAGAAAGCAACGGCATTAGTAGGATTAGGGATATTTATACTAAGTACAATTATCATATTAAATTTTGATGAGCTTTTTGGTTTAGTTATTTCTATTTCAACAGTATACGGACAACCATTAATTGCTATGTTGTGTTGTGTTTTTGTTGGTTGGATTTGGCAACGTAATCAAATACTGAAAGAACTAAAGCAAGGGAATGACATGGTTGAACATAGCTTCTTTTGGAAAATTTGGCCGTGGTACACTAAATTTGTTTGCCCAAGTGCTATTGCTATTGTATTTTTTCATTCTTTATAAATGGCTTTATTATAGATAGTTAGCGCCATACCCGATTACTGCATATTGTTGTTAGATTAGGTATGGCGTAAATGATGGCTTTTTTTTAGGTTACAGTTTAGGCCAATTTAACAACCAAGGTTTATTTAGCTGCTCTAGCATATCAGCTAAACAACCTGCTTGAAAAAAATCGCCTTCATCAGGTGGAAAAATAAACTCATAAGGTTCACCTAAAAACTCAAACCGTAAAGCATAGGCGTGTAGATAACCTCTATCAGCAGGTACTTTTGAGTGAGTTTTCGAATTTGTACTATATAACGGGTCGCCAATAATTGGAGCGCCAATACTACTTAATGCTACCCGTAGTTGGTGTGTTTTACCTGAGTGAGGTTTTAGTAAATATAGACGCTGTTTGTTTTCCATACTATAAGAAAAAAACTGTGTAATCGCAGGATTTTTCTGCGTTCTCATAAGCTTAAACATGCCTCTACGACTTTTTGCCATATCTCCTTTGATCAGCCCCTGTTTTTTAGTTGGTTTAGTATCGCTAATAGCAAGGTAATACTTTTCTACTTGGTGTTTTTCAAATAACTCACCAAAGATTTTTGCACTGATATTATTCTTTGCAAACACCAGTAAACCCGAAGTCATCTTATCTAACCGATGAATAGGGTAGAGCTCTTGGCTGCTATCTTCGCCAAGTATATATTCTTTTACTTTTGAGAATAGCCCTGAACCTGGTATGCCTTCATCATGAAAATTCACGTCTGCATTTTTTGCTATGACAACAAAATCATTGGTTTGTGAAATAACTTTAAACATTTTATCAGTCTACTTGTTGGTATTATTTGCTATGATAATTCAATCAATCTATTTTTACTCTCAATATCGGATGTTATTTTGAAAAATACGTTTTATTTTATCTCTAAAATTAGTGCTGTTGCCGTTGCTAGTGCTTTACTATTTGCCTGTACGAATCAAGGAAATTCTCAGCAAAATTCCGCTAACATTGGTGCACAAGTCAGCTTGCCTGCAGGTGTTGAACTAGTTGAGACTGTCGTTGCTACCGACGAACGTTTAGTTATACCGTTTAAAAAATATAAATTAGACAATGGTTTAACCGTTATTTTACACCAAGACGACTCTGATCCTTTGGTTCACGTTGATGTTACATATCATGTCGGTTCAGCAAGAGAACAGCTTGGAAAATCAGGTTTTGCTCACTTTTTTGAACATATGATGTTTCAAGGTTCAAAAAATGTAGCTGATGAACAGCATTTTAAAATTGTTACGCAAAGTGGTGGTAGTTTAAATGGAACAACTAATGCGGATAGAACGAATTATTACGAAACAGTACCTAAAAACCAATTAGAGAAAATGCTTTGGCTTGAGTCAGACCGCATGGGTTTTTTATTAGAAACTATCACTGAAGAGAAGTTTGAAATACAACGTGCTACCGTCAAAAATGAACGTGGACAAAATGTTGATAACCGCCCTTATGGTCGGTTGAACGAAACGATTAATCAAATGATGTACCCAAGAGAACATCCATATTCTTGGCCGGTAATTGGTTATTTACCTGATCTTGATCGAGGCACGGTTACCGATTTGAAAGAGTTTTTTAGCCGCTGGTATGGTCCAAATAATGCCGTGTTAACTATCGGCGGTGATATAGATGAAGTGCAAACATTGGCTTGGATTAAAAAATATTTTGGTGACTTAAAAGCTGGTCCTCAAGTAGATAATATGCCAAAACAACTAACAACATTAGCTGAAGATCGTTATTACTCATTCAGTGATAATGTGTCTTTGCCTTTACTTTATATTAGTTTTCCAACGGTTTATGGCATGCATGAAGATGAAGCTGCTTTAGATGTTTTTGCAAATATTATAGGTAATGGACCCACATCGTTACTTTATAAGAACTTAGTCAAATCTGGTATTGCAGTACAAGCGGGGGCAAATCACCCTTGTAAGGAATTATCTTGTCAAATGAGCTTTTACGCTTTGCCCAATCCACAGCAAGGCATGGCGTTAGCTAAAATTGAACAGGTTATCAACGACACTCTACTTGAGTTTGAAGAACGTGGTGTTAATGATGAAGATTTACTCAAAACGAAAGTAAGTATTGAAACCGGTACTATTTATGGCTTACAAAGTGTTTCAGGTAAAGTGTCAACGTTAGCGCATTATCAAACAGTTTTAGGAAATGCTGACTATTCTGAACAGCAAGTTGCTCGTTACAATAAAGTGACTAAAGCCGATGTTATGCGTGTTTATCAAACTTATATTAAGGATAAAGGCGCGGCTATATTATCCATTTACCCTAATGAACAAAAAGAGTTAATCGCTAAAGCAGATAATTTTGTTTTACCTGACATTAATACTCCTCCAGCACTTACTCCAATTGATACGCCTATCATGAGCAATAGCAGCACCTTTGATCGTAGTGTTATGCCAAAGTCTGGTACTAACCCGCAAATTGAAGTACCGACATTGTGGCGTGATAGTTTTGATAATGGCATACAAATTATTGCAACAGAAAATAATGAAACGCCAACGGTAAGTTTATTATTAAGTATCGAAGGAGGACCTTTACTCGATCCTATAGAAAAAGCAGGTCTTGCCTCGCTTACTGCAAGTTTAATGAATGAAGGTACTACTAATTATACTAAAGAAGAACTCTCTAATGAACTCGCCAAACTAGGTAGTGATATTTCAGTGAGCGCATCAGGAAGAAATACAACGATTAGAGTTAATTCTTTGGTCAAGAATCTTGATGCAACTTTGCTGTTAATGGTTGATATGATGAGAAACCCTGCTTTTGCAGAAAGTGATTTTGACCGAGTTAAAAATCAGCTAATTCAGGGGTTAGAGCAAGGTAATAAAGATGCTCGCAACTTAGCAAATAAAGCATCTAAGTTGGTAACTTATGGCGAAAATAACCGTATAGGCTTATCAAATGAAGGTACTATAAGCACAGTTTCTGGTATTACTTTGGCTGATGTTAAAGGCTTCTATCAACAGTATTTTTCACCTAAGCAAGCGAGCTTGGTTATTGTTGGTGATATCAGTAAAAAAGAAATTCTACCTAAACTGGATTATTTAAAATCATGGAAAGGGGCTGACTATACAATCCCTTCATATGAGTCATTCCCTGAAATAACGCCGAATAAGATCTACTTTGTTGACTTACCAGGCGCCAGCCAGTCAGTTATCAGCTATAGTCGTAGAGCAATGACTTATGATGCGACAGGAGATCACTTTAAAGCGACATTAATGAACTATCCATTAGGTAGCGCATTTAATAGTCGCATTAACTTGAACTTACGTGAAGATAAAGGTTACACCTATGGTGCATCAAGTTATTTTACGGCAGGAAAAACGTTAGGGTTATTTAGTGCAGGCGCTAGCGTTAAAAAAGAGCATACTTTTGATGCTATGGTTGAAATTGAGAAAGAATTAGCTGATTATCAAGAGAATGGTTTAACAGGTGAAGAAGTTGACTTCATGCGCCAAGCGATTTCACAAAATGAAGCGTTAAGTTACGAAACACCAGGAAAGAAAAGTGGTTTTTTAAGACAGTTACTACAATTTAATTTACCTGAAAACTATAGCGAACAGCAAAATAAAATTATCAACACCATTACACTTAAACAGTTGAACGAGATTGCTGCAAAAGAATTGAGCCAACCGATGCAATGGATTGTTGTTGGCGACGGTCAAGTTATTAGATCGCAGTTAGAAAAAATGAATTTAGACATTGTAGAACTACAATTGGCTAACTAAAGACCCTTTAAAATGGTCAATAGATTAGCTTAAATCTAATATTAACTTGAAAAATAATAAAAACACCTTATTTATAGAGGATTAAATAAGGTGAATTTATTTACCATCGTTAGGAATTATTTTGACATTATCTTTGAACGACTATATTAACGTTTTCAATCAAAACGAAAACTTTAAAACACTCGCCGGCATTGGTCGTGGTATTGAACGTGAAGCATTAAGAGTATTGCCTGAAGGAAAATTGTCTGAACATGGTCACTATCATGAATTAGGCTCAGCATTAACACATGGTGAAATAACCACTGATTACTCAGAAACCTTACTAGAGTTCATTACACCAGTAAGTCACTCGCCTGAGATGGCTATCGCCCAATTACAAGATATTCAAAAGTATACCTTTGATAATATTGATGGTGAATTACTGTGGCCAATGAGTATGCCTTGTTTTGTTGACGACGCTAATAAAGTGCCTTTGGCACAATATGGTCATTCTAATATCGGCAAAATGAAAACAGTTTACCGTCAAGGGTTAAAAAACCGTTACGGCTCTATGATGCAAGTGATTGCCGGTATTCATTTTAATGTTTCATTTTCAGAGGGGTTCTGGGAAGTAATACGTACCGCTCAAAATAGAAATGAACATATGCCAATGAAAGATTTCATTTCCGAGCAATACTTTTCAATTTTAAGAAACTATAAACGTTATTGTTGGTTAATTCCTTACTTGTACGGTTCTTCACCCGCTATTTGTGAATCTTTTTTACAAGGAAAAACGCCACAGTTACCCTTTAAAAAAACGTCAAGTGGTGCTTTGTATTTAGAATATGCAACATCGTTACGTATGAGTGACCTAGGATACACAAGTAGTGAACAGTCTAGTTTGCAAATTTGTTATAATAACCTGCATGATTATGTTGATGGCGTACAAAATGCTATTGGATTAAAGTCAGAAGAGTTTGCCAAAATTGGCGTAAAAGTGGATGGCGAATATCAGCAGTTGAACAGTAATATCTTACAAATTGAAAACGAATTATATGCGCCTATTCGCCCTAAACAAATAATAGCACCGGGAGAAAAACCTTCCGAAGCACTTCGTGAACGCGGAGTTGAGTATATTGAAGTTAGAGCGCTTGATGTAAACCCGTTTGTTGATACTGGTATTAGTCTGGAGCAAATACACTTTTTAGATATTTTTATCACTTATTGTGCTTTTATTGAAAATAATAAATTTGATTGTGACTCTCAAAAACATTATGAAAATAATATGAATGATGTGGTCTTGAAAGGTCGTGATCCAACATTAATGCTGTCAGATCAAGATTGTGCTGGAGAAGTGCACTTAAAATCTATTTCAACATGGGGAAATGAGCTTTTTGATGATATGGCTAAGGTGGCATTGTTGTTAGACAGCGCTTATCAAACAAAGCAGTATTCAGAGTCTATTATCAGAGAAAGGGCAAAAATTAATGATGCAACATTAACGCCTTCAGCCAAAATTTTATCTCTTATGGTAGAGGGGGAGCAATGTCTTACTGAGTATTCATTAACTCTGGCAGCTAAATACCGTGAGGAAACAATTGCTCGTGATTATCAATTTTATTCACAACAATATTTTATTGATGGCGCAACTCAATCACATAAAAAACAACGTGCTATTGAAGAAAGTGATACTTTAAGTTTTGATGATTTCCTCGTTAATTACTTTAAATAAATGTTTTAAATAAGTAATGTTATTTAATACTCTTAAGTCAATTACCTAATAAAAGCGTACTAGCAATAGTACGCTTTTTTCTTATCTAAATCCTCATTAGTAAAACGCTAATAAACTGTTTCTATTAAAATAAATTTATAAAAACATGAAGCTTATCTAATAGAAAACTAGAAATAACATTCACTGTTGTTGTTACCCGAATAGAGTCATCGATTTCCAAGCAAAAAAAATGCATCTATAAGAATAGATGCATAAAAAAACATGAAACACTAACTAAGGGAAATAACATTACTGTTAAATAAGAGTCACTTCTTACGATAAAGTTCAATTTATTTGTAGAAGAATAAATTTATTTAAAAAGTTAGAAATCACTTTTAGTGTTATTTTTACCAGAATAGAATCATTGATTCTCAGGCAAAAAAAATGCATCTATAAGAATAGATGCATAAAAAACATGAAACACTAATAAAACATTAAGGAAATAACATTACTGTTAAATAAGAGTCACTTCTTACGATAAAGTTCAATTTATTTGTAGAAAGAATAAGTTTATTTAAAAGCAAGAACTCCTCTTTCATATATTAACTATATACTTGTATGGATTAGCTTAATTATTTTTAGAAAAATTACTCGTAAAGTTAATTTGCTGTTGCTCTGTTGTGTGGCTTAATAATGATGGAACATAACGAAGAGCAATAGAATAACTTGCATAATATCAAATGTTTGAAATAATAAAATTCTTGCAAAGTCATTCGGTTAAAATACCTTTATGTATAACATTATAAAATCATTCGTTTTACTACTTATCACCTGTTGTTCTTTTCATTTATTCGCTACAGAGCTTGATACCGAAAGGGCACCCGTTTTTGAACTTGTTGTACTGGGGGATTCCGGTGGTGGACGAGATGGTAATTTAAGTGCTTTTTTACTTCGAGATTTAACCGACGATAAATATGTTGCGCTTGATGCAGGGACTTTATTAAACGGTATTGAGGAGTCGCTACAACAAAATGCCTTTAGCGGTCTTAAAATTGATACTGAACAAAAATTAACGCCGAGTATTAATATTTTACGTAACCATATTGCAGGATACTTGATAAGTCATGGACATTTAGATCATATTGCAGGCTTGTTGGTAGTCTCTCCCGATGATAATGCTAAGCCTATATACGCATTACCGTCGGTTAACAAAGCAATCATTAGCTCTTACTTTAATTGGCAAGCGTGGCCTAATTTTTCTAATCGAGGTAATTCACCTAGCTTAAACAAATATCAAATGGTCGACTTACCTTTAGCAACAAACGTTGAGGTAGCAGATACATCATTAAAAGTTAGCGTCTTTAGCTTAAGTCATCCCGTAGAGTCTACTGCATTCGTTATCGAAAATGACAAAGATATTATGGTGTATTTTGGCGATACGGGGCCAGACGAGTTAGAAAAAGAAAATAAAATTGAAAAAGTATGGCAGTACCTTGCAGATCAAGTTAAGTCTAAAAATTTACGTGGCATTATAATAGAATCATCTTTTCCTGATAATCACCCTGACAAATACCTTTATGGACATTTAACCCCTAAATGGTTAACGAAAGAGTTAATGAGCTTGTCTGCTTTACTTGATGATCCTGCAATATTAAAAAGTACAAAAGTGATTGTTAGTCATGTAAAGAGTAGTACATTAAAAGGTGTCGATGCGAGTGCAGTGGTTCAAAGCCAATTACAGCAACATAATAAATTAGGTTTGAATTTTATAATGGCAAAACAAGGGCATAGGGTTTTGCTGTAAGCAAAGTGTATTCTAATAAGTCTAAACTTAACGGCAGGCATTAATCGCTAGCGTTGCTAACATGAGGAAGTTATTGATAAAGCGAAACGGTATTCCATCTCGCTTTAATGAACAAAGTAATGAATCACTCCTTGATTCATTACTTAATTAACTCCTTGCAAACGTACTTTAGAAGTTCATTAAAAAGTTTACGCCAAATGTACGTGGTGACCCTTTTAATAACGTGTCTGGTGTTAAACCTGTTGTTGGAAAATAGCCTACGTTGTAGTCTTTATCCGCTAAGTTTCTAACCCATAATGCTACTTCCCAATCTTCAGTTTCTAAAGCCATACGTGCATTAGTTACAACGTAAGACTCAACTAAGTCATTGTTATCAATTGTCTGGAAGTGTTCACCTGTGCTACTCGCATCAAGTTGAGTTCGTAAGGTAAATTGTTCGTTTAGTACTACCGCATAGATCGCCGCTACGTTCCACGAAACATCAGGAGAGAAAGGTAAATCATTACCTTCTATTGCAGCATCTTCACCTTGGAAGTTATTAATTTCAGATGAAATAAAAGAGCCTGCAGCTCTAAGATCTAATCCTTCAAAAGGCGTTAAAGTAAAGGCAATTTCTGCACCTTTAATCGTTGCATCAGACACATTTGCGCGCACATTAGTACTTGCACCCGCAACAATTAACTTAGCTGTTGATTGGTAGTCTTCAAAATCATAATAGAACAAGTTTCCTTCAGCAGAAAAAAGTCCATCTTTCGTGCGGTATTTAGAACCAACTTCATACGCAACTAAGGTTTCTGAATCAATTGGTAGCGCTTCTTCAGGCGTTAATATCGTTGAACCATCAAAACCACCTGCTTTATAGCCAGTGCTAACAGTCGCATATAGTCGCAATTCTTTTGTTGGTGAAAATATACTGCTTAGTTTCCATGTTACTTTACTGTCATCAAGTGACTGATCAAATAATAACGGTGAGTTAGGATCGATAGGAACGCCAATATAAACATCACCCGCTGGGAAGAATGTTGGTGCTGTACCATAAACACCATAAGGGTCAAGGTTTTGAGTTCGCCCTTTAAAAGTAACATCGTCTGACGAATAGCGTATACCCGCTTCTAATGTAAACCAATCTACTGGTGACCAATCTGATGAAGCAAAAACACCTAAAGACTCACGCTCTTGAATATAATCAGTTTGAACATCAGTTTGCCATAAACCAGAATTCAAGAAACGTAAGTTAGTGCCAAAATCAATTTCATCTTGCAGCGCGAAAGCACCTACTAACCAACCAATGTTGTTGTCATAGGTACCGGCAAGTCTAGTTTCAACAGTAAACTGCGTAAACTCATTTCTAAATAAATAATCAGCAACCGAAAATGGTAAGTTATCAGCTGTTTCATAGTTACGATCAAGCGTTTCGTAACCCAAAATAACCGTTCCTGTAGTGCCAGAGGCAAAATTATGATCAACTTGTATATTTAGGCCTACTTGCTCAGAATCTAATTCAGGCAACACATTTGAATAAACAGTGAAAGGGTCGTTATCAAGCGCGTTAGCAAATTCAATTAAGGCAGGATCTTGTGGGTTAAGGAAAAAAGCGTCTGATAGACTATATTCAGCCCAGTTATCAGAAGTAACATCAGGAATAGCTAATTCGCTTTTATCTTGACCAAAAGTAAGTCTTGTCGTGACTATGGTTTCATCAGATGCTTCCCACTCTACCGTAATACGAGCAGATTGCTTATCGGCTCCGCCCCAACTCCCTTGAGCAGCTACATTTTCTTGTGCGTCAATAGTACCTGGCGCATAAGAAAAATCAGTTCCTGGACCGGTACCTAAATGTTCGTAAAAACCATCAGATGTTTCATACATACCTGCGATTCTCACAAGTAGCACATCTGAAATTGGAATATCAACAGCGCCTTCACCACGATAGCTACCAAAGTTACCTATGTCTAAATCAAGGTAACCACCAAAATCAACGCCTGGACGTTTACTGATAATGTTTACCGCACCAGCGGTCGCATTACGACCATACAAGGTACCTTGTGGTCCTTTTAATACTTCAACTCTGTCAATATCAAAGTACTGACCATTTAACAATCCGTTCGTGCCTTGATAAATACCATTTACGTGAATAGCTGCAGATGCTGAGCCATTAGGGTTGAAATCATCGTCACCAACGCCTCGAATAGTGATTCTAGGTGATGAAGCGCCGGCGTAAGTTTCACTGTAAACTACGCCTGGTGTATTAAGGGCTAAAGATTCTGCATCGCCAGTACCATTCGCTCTAAGTTGTTTTCTATTTAGTACATTGACAACGCCTGGAATATCTTGAATAGACTCAGTTTTCTTACGTGCGGTTACCGTAATAACTTCTAAATTTTCAGCTGTTTCACTTTGTGCAAAGGCAGATACACTTGTTAAACTTGAAGTCGCAATAAATGCTCCACTAACTGCTAACGCAATCGTTTTTTTCATGAAAATTTCACTTGGTATTTTATGGTTTGCCATGGTCGGTCCTGTATAAAGGGGGTTGGTAGAGTTTTCTATCGCTAATTATATAGCTTAAGTAAATGTAATATAAAAAAATATAGATTTTTTGTAGTTTACCTCACGATTATTACAATTATTAGGTTAAAGGCCCTAGCGTCCCTTATCTTTCGTGATAATAATATGTTGAGGGTGTAACAGGGAGTATAGTTAGCTGTTATTGAAGCGGTTACTCAAGTTGCTACTTCATAAAGTAATAAGTAACGTCTTTGTCGCCATATCGATTAAGGCTATGAGGTTAATGCTGGTACTTTGCTAATTTTTTTTGATAACTTTATTTTGACAATTGTAGTTTAATAGCTTGCTACTGAAGTAGGCTTAATATGTTTATAGAAGGATTGAGTATGGGATATTGGTATTTGGCAATAGCGATTTGTGCCGAAGTTGTCGCAACATTAGCACTTAAAGCGTCAGATAATTTTACTCATGCAACGTTCAGTACTCTATGTGTTATTGGATATGTCGTTGCTTTCTATTTTTTATCTTTAGTGCTCAAAACGGTTCCTGTTGGTATCGCTTATGCTATTTGGGCTGGCATGGGAATTGTTTTAATTACAGCAATAAGTGCAGTTGTATATAAACAAGTGCCCGATTTACCGGCTATTATCGGTATGTGTTTTATTTTAGCCGGCGTTGTTATCATTAATGTACTTTCAAAAACGGTAAGTCATTAACGTATGTTAAGCGGGAGAATGATAGCTTGCTTTTTCTCCCGTTAATATTCGAGACTAATTAACTTCTATATAGCTTCGGATAAACCTAGCAACCGAGTCTTTTCAATATTTCTATTGAGTCAGTAAAGCTTGGGATAGCAAATGGTATTTCTGCTTTTAGCGCCTTATTATTCGTTTTTTGCTGGCAATAATCCGCTTTTCTTGGCAAGTCTTGATCAAAGATGAAACTCGCGGCATTACCTTTTAAGTCGTAGATTATTTTAAAGTATGAAGATGGAATGACGTGCGATTCATCTGCTCCGGGTAATGGCTGTTCTTCTTTTGAATATAAAGTACCTGTGATCACATAAAGTGAGTTTCTAAAACTTACGGCATTACGAACAGCAATTTCTAATGCAACCCATGCTCCTTGGTTTAACGCTGACTTTTGAGGCGTGATATTAGACAGGTAGTTTAGCTCTGTCCAGTTTTTATGTCCTGCAAAGCTAGCGAGAGGTGCCTGATGACCACGGTCTGTTTTTAATAACTTAAATGCACCTTTATAGTCCGGCTCTTCTAATGATTCATCATCGTCTACTAGCTTGTCATTTCCCCAATTTCGACCTGGGCTATCACCAAAGTTAGCTACATCGACTTCATAAGCAACCCAATCGGCAAACTTTGTTTTTGGATTATTGCTTAATGCGTAAGTATGATTAAATACAACATCGTTATTTACTATCTCTAAACTAGGGCAGCCTAAAGGGCAGTGTACGCTTCTAATTTCAGCATTGCTCATGGCGCTATAAGCGATAAGCGGTAACAGCATGAATTTTTTAATTTTTAACATTTATTCTACTCGCAGTATTTTATTGCTGAAATTTAATATAGCGCTTCATTTATAGCAACCCTTTGTTTTATTTTGTTTGCCGAGAAAGACAAACGCTTTTTTAGTCATGATACTTTACGGGGAAACCAGAGGGTAAGTAAGAAAATAAGTAAGAAGGTAAGCATGTGATAAAATAGTGTATGTTTAGCAGAGCATGAGCTTGTAGCAAATCTACTTTTTTCAAGTTTACGTAACGTTTATTTTAATCGCCTAAAGTTTCTATAATAAAGTCGATAAAACTTCGCACTTTTGCTGACATATGTTTTCTACTTGGGTAAACCATATAAACGCCTATTGCGGGTTTAGGCCAATCAGAGAAAACTTCAACTAATGTGCCGGTTTCCATTTCATCTTTCAATGCAAAACGTGGTACGCGAATTATGCCTTGGCCAGCAACACCTAAGGCTATTTCTAATGAGGCATTATTGGTTAGTACATGACTTTCAACATTTACTTGAATTGCTGCGCCATTATTATCGTGAAATAACCAAATATTGGGCTGCTTTGAATTGCTGTAGGTGATTATTTTATGTCGTGTTAAATCATAAGGGTGCTCAGGTATACCGTGTTTAGCTAGGTAATTTGGGGATGCTAATACTAAAGCTTCTGACTGAGTAATTCTGCGGCTAATTAAGCTAGAGTCTTCAAGTTGTACTGTGGCTCTTATGACTAAATCAAAGCCATCAGAAATAAGGTCAACTTTTCTGTCATTAAGCTCCAATTCTAGCTGCACTTTTTGATATTTTTCAGTAAATTGGCTCAATACTGGACTAAGGTTAGATAAACCATAAGAAATTGGGCAGCTGATTCTAAGTTTACCGCTAGGCTCTGATTGATTACCGACAATGGCATTTTCTGCTTGCTCTGCATCTTCAATAATTTGTTGGCAGAGTTGAAAGTATAATTCACCTTCTTGCGTTAAGCTCAATGATCGCGTTGTTCTATGTAACAAACGAATACCTAGACGAGCTTCTAGTTTATTAACTTCTTTACTAATGTAGGAAGTGGAGTGACCGGTAATATCTGCGGCTAAGGTAAAGCTGCCCGACTTTACTACATGAAAAAAAACAATCATGCCATCGAATAATTTATTTTTAATTGCCATGATATGTTCCTGTTAAATTAAAAATTATTTTTAATGTGAGTCAATCGTGAATCAATTAAATGTCATTTGGAAATAATATGTCCACAAAAACAATATTAATAATCAAATGATAATAATTTAAAGTGTAACCATCCAATAAGATAAAAGATAGGAAATGATAATGAAAGTACTCGCATTCGCAGCAACAACTAGTAAAAACTCTATTAATAAGCAGTTAGCCAATTATGTCGCTAAACAAATTGAGGGAGCGCAAGTAGAACTACTTGATATAAATGATTATGAAATTCCTCTGTTTAGTGAAGATAGAGAAAAAGAGTTAGGGCAACCTGCGCTTGCAAAAGCTTTTTATCAAAAGCTTGGAGAGGCAGATGTTATTGTAATCTCTTTTGCTGAACATAACGGCTCTTATGCCGCAGCTTATAAGAACCTTTTTGATTGGACGTCTCGCATTAATAGACAAGTATTTCAAAACAAGCCGGTTATTATGTTGGCAACATCACCAGGGCCGGGTGGCGCTGCAACTGTATTGTCGGCAGCTCAGGGCTCAGCGCCTCACTTTGCCGCCGATTTAAAAGGAGCTATTTCAGTACCAAACTTTTATGATAATTTTGATGTAGAAAGCGGACAATTAACAAATAAAGCGCTCGTCGATAATATAAAAGCGGTAATTGCGAAACTTTAATTAATTAACGTTAATAACTTCATTTTAGTCAATTAACTTTAGTCACTCAGTAAAGTTAACCATTTAGGCGCATTTAAACACGAGTTAATACATTGTATTTCTCATTAGATTGCGCTTGAACATATCAATAATCTCCTTTCTTCACGTAAAAAATACGTCTATAGAAATAGATGTATAAAAAAATGAAACTTATCTAATAGAAAGAGGGAAATAACATTAGTGTTCTTTTTACTTAAATATAGTCACTGCTCTGCAGGCAAAAAATATATCTATAAGAATAAATGTATAAAAAAATGAAACTTATCTAATAGAGAGAGGGAAATAACATTAGTGTTATTTTTACCTAAATATCAATCACTGATCTGCAGGCAAAAAAAATGCATCTATAAGAATAGATGCATAAAAACATGAAACACTATAAAACATTAAGGGAATAACATTACTGTTAAGTAAGAGTATGTTCTTGCGATATAGTTCATTTTATTTTGTAGAAAGATGAAGTTTATTTAAAAAGGGCAGAAATAACATTAATCACTAGTCATCTTTGAATATAGTCACTGATCTGTAGGCAAAAAAAATGCATCTATAAAAATAGATGCATAAAAACATGAAACACTATAAAACATTAAGGGAATAACATTACTATTAAGTAAGAGTGACTTATTACGATATAGTTCAATTTATTTGTTAATATTGAAAAGGGTGGGTTAATAATGCTAAACCGTTAAAAATCTGGCACTATTGTATTCATTATTTTTTACGTTTAAGTGCCACTTTATATTTTATGCTTACTGCTAAACTCTCTTGCATTACTTTGGCTAGTATATTGTTGTTGTCAAGTTGTGCGACACCTCCTCCCCAAAACCCTGAAAATATTTGCGAGATCTTTCGAGAGCATCGTGATTGGTATTTTGCTGCTAAAGACGCGCGAGAGCGTTGGGGCGTGCCCATTCATGTGCCTATGAGTATGATGTACCAAGAAAGCTCTTTTAAACATAATGCCTTACCTCCTAGAGACTATTTACTTGGCTTCATCCCTTGGGGTAGAGTGAGTACTGCTTATGGTTACTCACAAGCTAAAACAATGACATGGAATGATTATACTAGAGAAACGAATAACTCAGGAGCTGATCGTGATGATTTTGAAGACGCGATTGATTTTATGGGGTGGTTTATTTTTAAAACACAAAAAATTAATGGTGTTTCAAAGTGGGATGCCTATAACCAATACTTGAATTATCATGAAGGCTGGGGTGGTTTTAAGCGTAAAAGTTATAAAAAGAAGTCGTGGTTAGTGGGCGTTGCTCGTAAAGTAGACAATCGTTCTCGCCGTTATTCTTCTCAATTAAAAAGTTGTGAAGAAGAATTAAATCATGGCTGGCTATGGCGATTATTCTTTGGCTAAATAACAATAATTGATGTATTTCACTTGCTGGATATTTACGTTGAGAAGTTATTCTCTAGAAGATAAAAATAATAAAATCCTTGTTTAAAAGCCTTGCCATTTTATTATTTTTATGAATTTTTTTAGCTAAACCACGACTTATATGGCTTAAAGCTAGACGTTTTTATTTTTATTAAAAAAGTGTGTTTTTTTCTTAAAAATTTGTTGAAATAGTTAAAAGCTGTAATTAATAGGCTTTGACCTTGTTATCCACAGAAATTGTGGAAAGCTATTTTCATTAAGTTGCTTGTGGATAACATTGTGATTAACTTTTTTAACTGTTGATAGATTTAATCTACTTTAAGATAAACTTAAAGTAGATTGCTTGATTGGCTATTCTTCATCTATTTCTTCATCAACGAAATATTCAGGCATTACTCTTACGGTATTAATTCTATTTTCTGAAGCGTCAACTATTTCTATTGGATAGCCAGCAATACGAACGCTAATGTTATTTTGTGGAATATCTTCTAAATGCTCAATTATCATACCATTAAGTGTTTTTGGGCCATCTGTTGGTAATTGCCATGACATTTCTTTATTTACGTCTCGTATACTGGCATTACCTTTTACTAAGTAACTACCGTCAGGTTGTAAAGTAACTACATCACTTGGCGTTGGCGTTTGAGTTGTGGTGAAGTCACCAACAATTTCTTCCAGAATATCTTCTAAAGTCACTAAGCCCTGAATATCACCATATTCATCAACAACCAAGCCTAAACGTTCTTTAGCATGTTGAAATTTTAATAGTTGGATATTTAGCGGTGTACCCTCAGGAATAAAATAAAGCTCACGTACAGCACGTAATAAGGTTGCTTTAGTATATTGGCTTTTTGACAATAGTTTTAATGCATCACGGGCGTGGATATAGCCAACTACATCATCTATATTGTCACGATATAATAATACCCGTGTGTGATTTGCCTGCGTTAGTTGCTTTTGAATTCTTTTCCAGTCTTCATTAACATCTATGCCAACTAATTCACTTCGTGGGATCATTATGTCGTCAACACTTACTTTTTCAAGATCGAGTATGCTCATTAGCATGCTTTGATCTCGTTCGTGTAATAATGCGCCAGATTCATTTACTACAGTACGTAGCTCTTCACTGCTTAAACTGTGTTGTTCTCGTTGCTCTGAACTGATACCTAATAACATTAATATGCCATTAGTAATCCAATTAACGCTGACAACCAGCGGTAGCAATAACTTTAATAGTAAGGTTAAAAATATTGAGCTAGGAAAAGCAATTTGTTCTGGGTATAAAGCTGCGAGTGTTTTAGGGGTTACTTCGGCAAAAATTAAGACCACTAAAGTCAAGATAACCGTGGCTATTAAAACACTGATATCTTCTGATATCCCCAGTTCATGCGATAACCTTAACGCTATAATTGTTGCTATAGCTGATGCAGCTATATTGACTAAGTTATTGCCAATTAAAATTAAGCCAATCAGTCTGTCAGGGCGTTTTAGAAGATCGCTGACCCGTTTAGCCCCTTTGTGTTTTTCTTTTTCAAGATGCCTTAGTCTATAGCGGTTGAGCGACATCATACCTGTTTCTGAACTAGAAAAATAAGCAGATATAAGGATCAGTATGCCAAGAATAATAAATAGCATCTGAGTTGATATGTTATCCAAAAAGGAAGTCCTTCAATAATATAATAAGAATATTTAGTAAAAAATTAAGATAGCAGAAACTCTTTAACGAATCGACTACCGAAGTATGACAAAGTTAATAACGTACTAGCCGTAACCATAAGTACTAATATACGATGACCTCGCCAGCCTTGTATATGGTGGCCAACTAAAATCACTGAGTACAATAGTAATGCTAGAAGAGATAGAACTGTTTTGTGTATATTTGCTTTCGCGAAAAAGCCCTCTAAAAAAATGAAACCAATAAGCTCACTGGTAAATAAACAGATTGCGCCAACAACTAAAATAGTAAATAGTTGTTTTTCGACTTGCATTAATGGAGGAAGATGCGCCACTGCCGTTAGGTTTTTTCTTTTTAATTTAAAGTTAATATAAGTTACTTGGAAGGCATATAAAGTGGCAATAATTAAAATACAATAAGCAATTAAAGCGATACTTATATGGCTAATTAAAATAACTTTATTCGCCACTAATGGGATTGATTCAGTGGTAGGAATAAAAGTTCTCACAAGCTGCCAAATACCTGCAAAACCGTAGATAACAGGAAGTAATAGATTTACCTTTACTCGTAATGCGACAATTGAAATGGTGATAGTAATAATTAGGCTTACTAAAGAAATAACATTAGGGAGACTGAAGTTAATACCATTTTGGGTAAAAAATAATTGACTATCGTTAAACAAGTGAATAGTGATAGCCGTTATTGCTAATATTAACACTTGTCCAATGTTAGGTCCGTTAGGGTGAAATAAGCGAGATATAATTGCCATAGTGGCTAGCAAGTAGGCGATAAACGCCAAGCCTGAACCAATAACCTGAAAATCCACTAATTTAAACTCCTAAAGACACTAAATATAACTTCATTAATTCTATCAGATAAAACGTTAACTACCATGACAATTATTACTTTGCTTGATTTAGATTAAAATTAAAATATTAACTTTCGTAGTGGTTTAATTGCTAATAAGGCGATTAATGCCGCGCAAGTTAAACCAAACCATTGTGGGAGCATTTCATGTGAATGCGCCATTTGATCAGTAATACTAACCGCAAAAAAACTCAAACTATAATCGAGTATCAGGGCAAAACCAATAGCCGATAAAGCCACACCTAATAAATATCGTGTTAAAACAGCGCTACCCATTTCACTTTTAATAACACCTAAAGTGGATATATTAGTAGCGGGTCCTGCCATCATAAATACTAATGCGGTACCGGGCGATAATCCTGCCATGATAAATCCTGCAGCAATAGGGGTGGAAGCTGTTGCACAAATATACATAGGAATTGATATCGCAATCATCAATAACATTGCGGGTAAACCGCTGCCATAACTAAGTAAAAATTCGTTGGGTAAAAAAGTACGAATAATAGTGGCAAAAACAAGCCCTACAACTAACCAAATAATAATGTCGTCAATTAATTGTGTTGATGCATAATAAACACCAGTTTTGGTTTTCTCAACAAAGCGCTTTGATATAAGAGGCTTTGCTGGTTCAGTAATCGTATCTATTGCTACAGTGGAAGAAGAGGGAGGTGTTGAACAGCAAGAGCTTGGTGTTGGTGTGAGACTTGCCTCCATTTTTTTACTACTACAGCAACTGCTTGTGATTGGTTTGGTTACAGGCTCTGGTTGCGCAGGGCTGGTACAGCAGCTTGTGCTCTTTTTATTTTCAGTGGTTGGTTTTTTTATTTTTTCATCTTTAATTGTTGCGACCAGTAAGCCGGTAATAATAGCAGACATGATTGCGGCCAACGGGCGATAAATGGCAAAAACAGGCCCGAGTAGCGCATAAGATACTGATACCGAGTCAATACCCGTTTCAGGTGTTGCTACTAAAAAAGACGCTGTTGCTGGCGCTGAAGCACCACTGCGCCTTAATTCAGCCGCTACAGGAATAACGCCACAAGAGCATAAAGGTAATGGCGCACCGATTAAGGCGGCTTTGACTACGGCTGATTTTCCTCTACCGAGATGTTTACTTAATATTTCACTTGGTACCCAAGCCTTCATTAAACCTGCTATTAATAAGCCCAGTAATAACCAAGGGCTTGCTTCTGCACTGAGGTCAATAAAATTATTAATAAAATACGATAGGTGTTCCATAATTATAGCCATGAAAATTAAGATGAAATCGACAAGTTAGATTATATCACGCTTTTATCAATGGAGAAGTTTTCAATGGCTAAGTAGGCTTATATTAGAGGCAAATGATGCTGATCTCGACAATGATTTAATCACGGGTATAATAGCAGTATTAATTTTCACATTTTTCGCTATAAAGAGCGCTACTAGAGTTATTCATGTTTGAAAATCTTTCTGATCGATTGGGTAAAACCCTTAAAAATATTAGTGGCCGTGGTCGCTTAACCGAAGATAATATAAAAGATACATTACGCGAAGTTCGCATGGCTTTACTTGAAGCCGATGTCGCGTTACCTGTTATCAGAGAATTTGTTGCTAAAGTTAAAGAACAAGCTGTAGGTGTTGATGTTTCTAAAAGCCTTACGCCTGGGCAAGTATTCGTTAAAATTGTTCAAAAAGAACTTGAACTTGCCATGGGTGGCATTAATGAAAACCTAAATTTAAAAGCGGCGCCACCTGCTATTGTTTTAATGGCTGGTTTACAAGGTGCGGGTAAAACAACCTCTGTTGCTAAATTAGCAAAATTTTTAACAGAACGTGAAAAGAAAAAAGTACTGGTAGTAAGCGCCGATGTATATCGCCCAGCAGCTATTAAACAGCTTGAAACATTAGCGACAGAAATAAATGTTGGCTTTTTTCCAAGTGATATTACACAAAAACCTATTAGTATCGCTAATGCGGCGATAGATCACGCTAAGAAAAACTTTTTTGATGTTGTTATTGTCGATACGGCAGGTCGTTTACATGTAGATGAAAGCATGATGGACGAAATCAAAGCACTTCATGCGGCGATTAATCCAATTGAAACATTATTTACTGTTGATGCAATGACCGGGCAAGATGCAGCGAATACGGCTAAAGCGTTTAATGATGCCTTACCATTAACAGGTGTTATTTTAACCAAAACGGATGGTGATGCTCGCGGAGGTGCAGCGTTATCTATTCGTCATATTACTGGCAAACCTATTAAATTTATGGGTGTTGGTGAGAAAATTGAAGCGTTAGAGCCATTTCATCCAGATAGAATAGCTTCTCGCATATTAGGAATGGGCGATGTTCTATCACTAATAGAAGAAGTTGAACAAAAGGTTGATAAAAAGAAAGCAGAACAATTAGCGAAAAAAGTTAAAAGTGGTAAAGGCTTTAGTTTAGAAGATTTCCGTGACCAACTTGTGCAAATGAAAAGCATGGGTGGCATGATGGGAATGATGGATAAATTACCTGGTATGGGTAATATGTCTGATAAGATCAAAGATCAAATGGATGATAAGCTAACCATTCGTATGGAAGCTATTATTAATTCAATGACACCAGGCGAGCGTGAACGTCCTGATATTATTAAAGGTTCTCGTAAGCGTCGTATTGCAGCAGGTTCAGGTACACAAATTCAAGATGTAAATAAGTTGCTTAAACAGTTTACGCAAATGCAAAAAATGATGAAAAAAGTATCAGGTAAAGGCGGCATGAAGAAAATGATGCGGTCAATGCAAGGTATGATGCCACCAGGCGGTATGGGCGGTGGCGGCGGTATGTTTGGCCGTTAATTACACAGTTTTATTTACCGTAAACCTTCCTCGTATACTCATTAAAGAACAGCATAAAATTATAAATGATTTTATGCTGTTTTATAAAAAAATTGATTATAACCAATAAATTATTGTGTTTGATTCTTATCTATAACTGATTACAATGCGCCTCATCGTAAACTTTATTTCTGCAAAAAATGAAACAAAAAAAAAGAAGTGTTGATGGAATTGTTATTTTATTTTTACTACTATGCTTGTTTATTTCATCCCCCGCAATGATGTAGAATAAAGCAGCTGAGTATCCAGCGACTATTAGGTAATATATCTAATATTCCATGACCCGTTAAGGCATCTTATATATCACTATGAATGAGTTTTTTTCTACATTTAATTTATCTACATTGCATGCGTTAATTTTTGACAATAAATTTGTTTTCACAGTGGTTTTATTTTTGATGTTTTTTCTTTTGAAAAAATTATTAATTAAAACGATTAAGCATAAATCTAAAAGTGATAAAAGCGATAAGAAAATAAAAATTAATATGGTAAATAATATATTTACTTTATTAATTATAGTGGCCCTTTTTAATACTTGGTCACATGAAATTCAAAAGTTCGCTTTTTCTATTGCGGCTTTCGTTGTCGCCATTGTGCTAGCAACAAGAGAATTCATTCAATGTTTTATCGGTTTTCTTTATCTTATTTCTAGTCGGCCTTTTCGAATTGGTGATTGGATACAAATAGGTAATTATTTTGGTGAAGTCCATTCTACTGATTGGGCGAAGTTAACATTATTGGAAGTTAACAAAGATGATTACCAATATACGGGTAAAACCTTGTATTTACCTAATAGTTTAATGGTAACGTCAGTAATAAAGAATCTGAACTTTTTAAAGCGTTATGCTATGCATCATTTTACGATTGTAAGAGATGATAGTGTTAATCCTTTTGAGTTTATTGAGCAGTTAAATGAGAAAGCTAATTTATATTGTGATGATTTTAAAGATGTCGCTATTCGTTATAACCAACTAATAGAAAACCGTCTTGAAATTAATATTGCGGGACCTGAGCCTCATATTCAAATTGCAACATCAGAAATTGGTGATACTGAAGTCCTTTTCACTATCTTCTGTCCCACTGAGCAAGCCTTAGAGATAGAGCAGAAACTAACACAAGATTTTATGTACTTGTGGTTTGAACAAAAAAGTCTAGCTTTAGTCTCTAAAGATTAAACTTAATGCGTATCATTATGTTGGTTCCATGCAGAACTAACACAATGATACGCAGATAGTAAGTTAACTATAGTTTTAGCTTACTTTCTTCAGGTGGGAGTAAGGTTATTGAACCGTCTAAGTGGACATCTCTTTGTGGGTAAGCCACGACAATATTATGTTCTTCAAATAATTCTGCTAAACGAAACCTAACATTACTTCTTGCTCTTCTTAAGCCGCCTTCAACATTAGAGTTAATCCAAAAGTTAATATCAAAAATTAGCGCATTATCACCAAAGTCTTCAAAGGTTACTGAAGGGTTGGGAGTTGATAATATTTCTTCTTGTTCAACTGTTGCTTGTAATATTAAGTCAGCTACTTTTTTAACTGGTGAGCCATATGCCACGCCCACTCTGACTGTTGTTCGTACTAATCGATCGACAAGGGTCCAGTTGATAACCGTATTTTCTATTAATTTACTGTTCGGGATTAGCATATGAACCCCATCGACACGTTTAATGCGAGTTGAACGAGTGTTAATTTCTTCAACAATCCCTTTTGCATCTTCAATTTCTAAAAAATCACCAATACGAATTGGGCGTTCCCACATGAGGATCCAACCACTAATAAAGTTATTAATAATATTTTGTGCGCCAAAACCAAAACCTATCGCAATAGCTCCGGATAAGAAAGCAAATGCAGTGATAGGCACATTAATAAGATCCAAAATAGTAATAATTATTATCGTTATTGCAATAATATAAAATATTCGTCTCAATAAATGAATGATATTAGGATCAGTGTGTTGTGTTGTTAATTGTTTGGTTATTCTTTTTACAAACCATTTTGTTAAATAAACGCCTATTATCAGTAATAATGGGATTAATAAAATATCTCCCATAGTAATAGGCTGATTTTCAATTGAAATAATGGATGTATTGAGAAAAGCTACAATTTTTTCAAATGTCATTATTTGTTACTCTTTGTTGTATAACCTACATAGCGCATTAATGATGTTGTTATGAGTGAATAAAAACTTTAGACGGATCAACCAAAAAGCGTTTACCAATGGCTTCTCTGCCAAAAAGCATTAAATAACTCATATCTGAACGATCCGTTAAGGTGATTTCTATTGGCCATGTTTCTGTGCCAAGCGTTACCGTTGTTTCTATTACATATCGTTGTTCAGCCGTACCATTCGACGATTTTATCTTTCTAATATCGCTTATTGGTGCGGTACAGTTAACAATACTATTAACATTATGTGCATCAGGGTGAATGTCAAAGGTGACGCATTTTTTGCCGTTTTTAACTATCTTCGTTATATTATCTACATGTAGTGATGATGTTTTAGCACCAGTGTCGACCCTAACTTGTAAATCATTAATTGCAAGTTCGGGTAATGCAATTGACTCTAAGCGGCCAATAATTGTTTTGTTGTTACTCATCTTAACCCTCAATTCGTTCCATTGTTTTCTGGTAATAATAATTCTTGAACATTTTCAATTTGTTCAGCTATATCTTCATCATCTTCACTGAAGTAAGCAATATGGAACATGGCTTCACCTTCTTGTACAAGAGGAATGTTTTGTTTTCCAATTAGGATCCCTGAACGTGTTGCTTTAACAGCATCAATAACTTCACCGTAAGGACTACCAATTTCAGCTAATATTTGACCTTTAGTGATTTGGTCACCTAAATTCACTATGTTGTGCACAATACCACTGGCATTGGCTCTAACCCATTGACTACCGTTAGCAATAAAAGGGGCTAATCTTTTCTTTTTAGAAAGAGACTTTCTTGTCATTCCTAAGTGTTGTAGAACATTTAAAATGCCTTTCATACCTGCTCTTATTGAAAACTCATCAAAACGCAGCGCTTCACCGGCTTCGTATAATAAAATTTTAGTTTTATTTTTAACGGCGGATTCACGTAGTGAGCCATCCACTAAATTAGAGTTAAGTATTACTGGTACGCCAAACACTTCTGCTAATTCTTTGGTTTCAATATCAGACATATCTGCTCTGATTTGTGGTAAATTTGAACGATGAATAGCGCCTGTATGCAAATCAATACCATAATCACAATGTTTAACAATTTCATTCAGAAAAATATAGGCAACTCTGCCGGCTAAGGATCCTTTCGCTGAGCCAGGAAAGCAGCGATTAAGATCGCGGCGATCTGGCATATAGCGACTTTGATTCACCACGCCATAAACATTTACCATTGGTACAGCGATAACCGTACCTTTGATTATTTTAAATTTTTTCTGCTTAATTAAGCGTCGAATAATTTCAATGCCGTTAAGTTCATCTCCATGCACTGCTGCACTTACAAAAATAGTAGGGCCTGGTTTTTTCGAACGTATAATATGTACCGGCAAAGATACGTTGGCATCGGTGTATAACTTAGCAACGGGTAATTCAATTTTTCTTTGTTCGCCTGGTAATATATCAAATTCACCTATTCGTAGTTTTTCCATAGTCGCCTCTATTAACCTTTGCCACGTGTTTGTGTTCTATTTGGCTTCGCATTTTTTTCTAAAAATTCAAAGACCATACCTGCAACATTTTTACCTGTTGCAGTTTCAATGCCTTCTAGGCCTGGAGATGAGTTAACTTCCATTACCATTGGGCCACTTTGTGAGCGAAGTAAATCAACGCCACATAAATTTAATCCCATTGCTTTAGCGGCATTAACGGCTGTTTCACGTTCTGCTCTTGATAATTTAACCACTTCAGCGCTACCACCACGATGTAAGTTAGAGCGAAATTCACCTTCAGCACCTTGTCGTTTCATTGCTGCTACAACTTTACCGCCAATAACTAAGCAACGAATGTCAGCACCACCAGCTTCTTTGACAAATTCTTGCACTAAAATATTGGCTTTTAAGCCCATAAAAGCTTCGATAATAGCTTCAGCTGCTTTAGCTGTATCAGCAAGAACAACGCCAATGCCTTGCGTACCTTCTAATAATTTAATAACAACAGGTGCACCACCTACATTTTTAATTAAATCTTTAATGTTATCAGGTTTACTTGCAAAGCCTGTACGTGGTAAGCCAATACCTTTACGAGATAACAGCTGTAATGAGCGTAATTTATCGCGTGAACGGCTAATAGCAACTGATTCATTAATATTAAATGTGCCCATCATTTCAAATTGTCGTGCAACAGCGGTACCATAGAAGGTTACTGAAGCGCCAATGCGTGGAATAATTGCATCGTACATAGGCAATTCTTTACCATGGTAACGCACTGTTGAGCGGCTACTAGTAATATCCATATAACAGTGTAGAGTATCAATAATATCAACTTCATGACCCATAGCTTCACCAGCTTCTTTTAAGCGTCGAGTAGAATATAATTTTGGGTTTCTGGATAAAATGGCAATTTTCATAATTTAAACCTTTGTTTATCACTCTTTCTTATTAAAAAGTGATGTAATAATTGTAGTGCAGTGTATAGTCAGACTGTTAAATAATAAAATGCTATATTTTGATGTGTTCAATCAAAAAAAGTGATTACAGGCGGTTTTGGAAGTATAATGAAAATTGAATTATTAAGAACGTTCCTTGAAGTGAGTCGAACGCTACATTTTAGAATTGCGTCTGAAAACTTATTTATTACGCAATCAGCAGTAAGTGCGCGTATAAAATTATTGGAAGACGACTTAGGGGTTTTGTTGTTTGATCGCAGTCAAAAACATTTAAAAATAACGTCAGAAGGTCATAGATTAATTAAACATGCTAATGAACTTTTGTTTATGTGGCAGAAAGCTAAACAAGATGTTGGTATGTCTGAATATGATTCTCATCAGCTTGTTGTTGGTTCTATGATGTCAATATGGGATATAGTGTTACAAGATTGGCTAAAAAAAATTCATCGTAATATGGATGATGTTAGCTTGTTGACAAATACTTATTCACCCATTGAATTACGAAAAAGTGTGCTTAGTCGCGTTATTGATATTGCTTTTCTGTTTGAACCTCCTTTTGTTGAAGATCTTATTACTGAAAAGGTAGCAAGTGTTCCTTTACATTTAGTGACAACTGAGCCACATGATTTGGATAACCTGACCTCATTAGAAAATTTTATTATGGTGGATTATGGTGATGCGCTTAATGCACAATATAGACGAGATTTTCAAGATATGACCCCAGCAAAACATTATATGAGTCAGCCGAGAATAGCGTTGAATTTTTTACTTGATGCGGGGGGAAGTGCATATTTACCAAGGCAAATGGCATTTGAATATATTGAAAAAAATCAGTTGTTTGTTGTTGAAAAGGCGCCAGTGTATTCACGAGAAGTTTTTGCGGCTTATTTAGCTAAAAGCCAGAAAAAAGATATTATTGAGCAAACGATTCAATTATTTCCTTATCTAAAAATTTAAAAAAGACTCAAATTAAATAGATCACTTTTGTAAATGAGCTAAGTAATTTGAGTCAATAAATCTTCTCATTGCATAATCTATTCTTCAGTAGGAAGAGAGCTTATACGTTTATAAAAGCTAGTTTCTAACTCTTCATTAATACAATGTAATAAATATGTATTTAAATTTTCTGACGCTACTTCTTCTAGCTCAGCATATTCCTTACATTCACTAAACAAGTTTTGTATGTAACTTTTTGGTGCGTCTTCTAATTCATTGTCGTTATCTTGGCTGCAAGCTATGTTGGTGAACAAAGTTAACAATGTAAAAGCTACTATTTTTTTCATGTTGTTCTCTCTTAGGTGGTGTTTGTTAGCTATCCCAATAATCGCTAAACGAGTTGTTTTCTTTTTCGAATGTTCTTTTTTCACGTATAGAATCTAATTTTTGTCTAGTTTGATATTGTTGTCTTGCTGATCTTTTAAGATTTTTCTTAATCATCTCTTTATTTTTTGAACCATAGGCAATTTCGAAACCTGCGATGCCAGTGTCAAAAATTAAATCCGCATCTGCATCTATATCTTCCTCAAGATCAAGATCTATATCCATATCTAAATCAGTGCTAGCATCTTCATATGTATTAATGTTCATTGATTTACCCTATAAAAATCAAAGTTGAATTTTCATAAAATAATGTACCTATATTTATTAATTGAAAAGCGAAATATTTTTGTGTTTTCAATCAAAATATTTGATTGAATAAGGGAGATAAATAAATTTTAAAATGATAAGTGCAGATGAATTAAGGACAATTTAGAAGATAGGAGCATTTATAAAAGGGGAAGGGTGCTATTAACTTAATGATTTATATTTAATGTTATATGTGTGGGCTGTTATATAAATTTAACCAGCTAATTACATTGAAGATGTCAGTTATTATAGTCTAAAGCTACCATCTGAGAACATTTAGTATAAGCACTTAATTACATCTGGTTTATCATTAATAAAATTAAGTTCATTTTGTGCTTGGGTGATATTATTCTTTGTTTGACTAGCTAGAGCATAACCGACAAAACGGTCATTAGCATCAATAGCTTTTGAGTTGTATTTGTATTCAGAAGGCTTTGAGCTATCTTCACGATGATAGGCAGCAAAGCCACCATTGCTGTCGTTCAAATAATTATTTTCGCTAATAAATTGGTTATTTAATCGCTGTCAAAAATAAAGTTTATTTCGTTTAATATAGCTTAACCATTTATTGATTAATTGCAGCATTTGCATCAGTCAAGGCTTGATGAGCAAGATCTGAATTCGGAAATTTTGATATTAAAAATTTAAAAGCGGGAATTGAAGATTCCGCTCCACTACCATACCTAATCGCATAGGCACGATACAGTAAAAAACGCTCTATCAATGCTTCATCACCATTGAAAATATTCGACACTGCTTTGTAGACTTCTATTAGACCCTGATCATTTTTTTCTAAAATGTTACTTAAAAACTGTTCTTTTATGGCTGCCATTTCAAATTTATCAGGTTCAACAATTGCCATTAAACTATCTGCCAATACATCAGTCCAAACATCATAGGCATTGCCATTAGTCGCATAGACAAGTGTATAATTATCTGCGCTATCTTTGGGATTAAAATAATGGCGTAGCTTCACATGATTACCACCATCATGACCAAAGTGATAATATCCATCCTCAAAAGCGTACTCAAATCCAAATGCATAACGTCCTTTATTTCCATCAGCCAACTTCATTGGTTGCCACAACTGCTTTAAAGTTTTTTGACTGACAAATTTGCCAGTTACGAGTGCGGTCATAAATGTTGCAAGGTCTTCAGGGGTTGAGTAAAGTGCAGAATGTGAAAATGTATATTCTGGCCAATCAATATTCGTATTTTTTCTAATTTTACCGTTAGCCCCACGATAACTAGTAACATGGTTGTTGATGATATCTTTTGCGCTTGTATGCCCTGTATTTTTCAATCCTAAAGGATTAATGATTTCCTCTGACACTAATGCTTGATAAGACTTACCTGCTTTGGCTTCTAAAATAGCAGAGAGTAGGAGGAAATTTGTATTGTTATAGCTGTTTTTTGTGCCTATTTCAAAATGTTCAGGTTCATCAATAAGAGACAAGAAAACTGCTTTTTTGGTTGGTAAAAAAATACCTTTTTTCATTGCTATATCAAAATAACGAGGAATACCAGATGTGTGGCTTAATAAGTGCTCTATCGTAACTGACTGCCATTTTTTTGAGAGATAGGGTAAATATGTTCGGACTGATTTTTTAAGATCAACATTCCCTTTCTCAACTTGCTGCATCATCAGCACACTCGTTAATAGTTTGGTAATAGAATAACTAGGGAAAATGTGTCTTTCAGTAATATCAACATTCAGCTCGATGTTAGCGACTCCATGCTGACCTCGATAAAGTTGTTGATGATTCTTTAGAATTAAAACCGACTGGCCAACGACCCCATATCTTTCATTATTGATCGCCAATTGTTGGTTAAGTGATGTATGCATAGAAAGTGGAATCTCTTCCAATGCCTTGGCTGAATTACAGTTGGTTAAGATAAGTAATGAAGTTGTGAAGAAGGCGGAGAATAAATATTTCATCGTTTCCCTTGGTAAATGATTAAAGTCGTTAATTAGATGAAGCAAGTAACTAAAAGGTTTAAGACTGTCAAATATTAATATTTTATTTGTTCTTTTACAGTATTACACATACGAAATATAATCTGAATCTAGTTTGAATATTCTATGATTAATACCCATAAAAAGGTATGAACTTCAATTTCATATAGAAATTGTGAACGGCAGCTATGAACTTGAAGTCATAGACGAACAATGATAATTGTTCGTCCCCTAACAGGCTCCTGAGTGACCAAAGCTGTCATTCACGTTTGAAATATTAACGATCACTTAGTGCGTATTGTTGACGTTAACCTTAATTTTTTTATCCTATATTTTCTAATGCTTATTTCTATCAATAGGGCTTAAAATTCCAGAAGAATGTTGACCTATAACATGAGTATAAATTTGAGTCGTTTTAACATCTTCGTGTCCTAGTAGCTCCTGTACTGTTCTTATGTCGGCACCATTTAATAGTAATTGCGTGGCAAAGCTGTGCCTAAAAGTATGAGCGGTAACGCGTTTATGAATATTTGTTTTTATTAATGCTTTTCTAAGGACTTTGCTTAGTGCTGTCCAATGTAGATGATGACGACAAAAATAGCCGTCTGTTGGGTGTTGACACTTAACAGTAGAAGGAAATATGTATTGCCATTTTAACTCGGTAATAGCATATGGGTATTTTCGGGCTAATCCAGCAGGTAGACTCGTTTTTCCTTGACCTTCAGCTAAATCTTTCTGGTGAATGTGTTCAACTTTTGCAATTTGGTCTTTTAATGGGTCTATCAGAGTGCTGGGTAACAGTGTTATCCTATCTTTAGCTCCTTTACCACGAAATACATAAATTGAGTTACCTGAAAAATCTATATCCTTTATTCGTAATCTCAGAAGCTCTGCTTTTCTTAGCCCACATCCATAAAGTATGCTAAACATGAGGTGATAGGGCGGCTTTAATTCGTTAATAATAGCCATGGCCTCATCGTTTGATAATACAGTAGGCACTCTTGTTGGTGTCTTAGCTCTAATTGTACCCGCCAATAATGTTAATTCTCTTTGAAATACATGTCTGTACATAAAAACAATGGAGCATAAGGCTAAGTTTTGTGTTGATGAGGTTACATTCCGATCAACGGCAAGATGAGTTAAAAAGTTACTAACTTCCTCTTCTCCCATATCCTTAGGGTGACGCTTTTGATTAAATAGAATAAAGCGCTTTATCCATACTAAATAGGTTTTTTCAGTTTGTATGCTGTAGTGCATCGTACGAATAATATGACGTATGCTTTCTAAAAAAGGAGATGGAGACATAATTAAACCCTGTTATCTGTATATATATACAGTTATAGTTTTTAATTAAATAAATATCAAACATACTTATAAAAATATATTACTGAGCCGGCTCAGTAATATATTACAAATGGCAAACATCACTCAATATAACTGCCTATCTAACTGAATTTACGTTGATTTGTAGTTTTTATAAAGTATAGACGTTACTGAGCCGGCTTAGTAATATCTGTACTTCGGTTTATATTATATTTTTATTGTTTCTAATCCGTTGAAGTTATAAGATATTATTACGAATTAAATAATAATTATGAAACGGACATTACTGAGCCGTATACATAATAAGCTGTTATATGCAAAAGGATTTATGCACATGAATATCAATGCGACTCTATTCGGTCAGTTTGTTTTCCTCTCCATGTTTATCATAGGTGGTTTAAGTTACTACTTAGCTAAACGTAAAACTTCTACACCCAAAGTAGCAACACTAATCGGTGTCTTATTATGCATTGTGCCTCCACTTAATATTGTCTACATAATTGTTTTAATGTTAAAGAATGATGTTGTAGCAAAACAAAGCATTGAAACTTCGATATAATTTGCATATAACAAGGCACTCAAACGGAAAAATTACAGTTGGCTCGCGCTTCGCGCAGTTTAGCCTAACTGTATTTTTCCGCTTAGTTTAGCGTTAGGCATTCAAGGAGGTTATGTGTCAAATTCATATGAAAATAAATTTTACGATTCGTTAAAACTAGGTGCTGTAAATGGCTTTAAAGCTGTACAACATCCTTCTATCAAAGGAAGCTTATTAACAAAACAAATTATAGACACTTTAAGAGAAAAACTAGTTGAGGCTGTTCGCGGTGATATTAGTGTTATCGCAGGCCAATGTTTTAAAGTGCATTATATGATGCGTCCAATTGTTGAAGAGTTATTAGGTGCAAAAGCATATTTCACTTTAGGTTATATTAAACTTAACGGTGAATACCAACATAAAATGGAACTAAGTGTTCTACTTGATATGCTAAGTAAAGGGTTGATTACGGATCCAAAAATGAAATTACATGCGTGGATAACACTTCCAAATATGGAAATAATTGATTTCACCACATTAACCTCTGTTGCATTTGCTAATAATTCGTCCCTTGAGCTAGTTGATATAATTTATGGTCTCTCTGGTTCTAGAGATGTAGATTATTATCCTCAATTATCAGGCAATGAGTAAAAAATGCCTAACAAGAACTTCAAACGGAAAAAATACAGTTGGCTGTTTTCACTCCGTTCAACATTTTAGCCAACTATATTTTTCCGCTTAAGTAGGCGTTATGAGTATGCTGTTTTTTGTCAGTAAATACTTATAAACAGTGTTGTTGTAATAAGTTAATTTTGTAAGCGCTTCATACGAGTTGAGCTAGGTAAGGTTTATCAATAGCCACTAATAGGCTTTGCTTTTTGAAGGGAATTTTGTGGCAAAACCATCAGTTCGTTAAGGTGTATTTAGTAGCTCAAGTTAAGCTTCATTTACAAATTAGGTTTTTACTAATAGTGTAGCGTTTTGAGTTAACCTAAGTTACTCATAACAAGGCGTTCAAACGGACAATTAACAGCTGGTTGTTGCTCGTTCCTCGCTATTTTAACCAGCTATTAATTGCCGCTTAACGTGGCGTTAGGTAACTCAAATATGTTCCGCATCGTACGCAAGATGAATAACAGTATCAAAATTGGATATTTATATTTGGTTCTTGGTATTTTGATGGTACTTGGTGGCTTTTATGTTACCAAAAATACATCTGATTTTATTGATGGTGCATTATTATCAAAAGGTACGGTTATTGAGTTAATTCAAAAAGAAGATTCTTTATACCCTAAAATAGAATTTCAAGATGATAATCAGAACTACCACACATTTAAATCTAGCTTTGGTTGCAGCCCTGCTTGTTATAAAGAACAAGAGCAAGTATCCGTTATTTATAGTGACGCAGAGATAAAAAATCCAAGAATAAATAGTTTTATGTCTTTATGGTTACCAAGTTTGCTTTTATTTGGCATAGGTATTAGTTTTGTCTCCGCAAGCCTATTTCAAATAAAAAAATTAAAGCGCAGTATGGTGCAAAACGTCACCTAACAAGAAATTAAACAAGGACAAAAAACAGTTGGTTTTTTCTCCTACGTCGCTTATTTTAACCAACTATTTTTTGCCTGTTAATTGGGCGTTATGCCGCAAGGAGAAATTGGCACTATGTTTTATCGTTCAGAATACGATGCTTTTGAAAATTGTTACCATTTTACAGCGGCTACTAAATACAGGAAGAGTGTATTTGATGAAGCTATTCGACAAAGGTTGGAGCAATTACTTACAGAAAAAGCAGAAAGTATTGATCTTAAAGTTCATGCTGTTGCTGCGGCTGTGAATCATATACATATACTTGTTCAAGGGGATGCAGAGCCTCCATTTATTTCTCAAACAATTCTTGGGTACACTTCTAGATTAATAAGAAAAGAGTTTCCCATATTAAAGCAGTTACATGAAAAGCAATTGTGGGGTGGTAAAGCTTGCACAAACATTAAAGATGCGAGTCATTTACAAAATGCAACTGATTATATTCAGCGACATGATCCTATGGATAGTCGAGTCGAATAGCGGCATAACAAGTCGTTTAAAAGGACAAAAAACAGTTGGCTTTTGCTCCTTCGTCGCTAATTTTAGCCAACTATTTTATTGCCTCTTAACGAGGCGTTATATAGCCAAAGAGGTTTATGAGAAATCTGCTAATTGGATTAACTACTATTCTGGCTTGGGTTCCATCAACATTGATGGTGATCCTCGCACTTTTCGCTTTAATCGGCGCAGTTGGTAGTATTCTTGATTTACCTATTATTTTCAGCCTTAAGTGGATTGTAACCTCTGTATTTGGAATTTTTGGCTACATTGCTTTAACTTCTGTAAGTTGGGGTTTAAAGCTAAAGCATAAAACTCGGTTGGTATTTCTCATCTTTGGTTTACTAGCTTTGGCATTTACTTATTGGTCAGGTGTTAACTTTGACGGTGAATTGTTTAAAATTGGTAGTAGCTGGTTTGAGTTCTATTTGTTTTTATGTCCAGCCATATTTTTAATAATACATATAGTTTTGCATCTGGTTTGGGTGCGTAAGGCTATATAACAAGAAAATCAACAAGGACTAAAAACAGCGGGCTGTTCGCTTCGCTCCATTTTAGCCCACTATTTTTAGCCTGTTATTTGTGACGCCGCTTGCGAAAATTAAACGGTAGAACTGCGATAATTGCGAAAACTTCTATTTTCCTAATGTTAAACTCTATTTAAAATTACATACCCAATCTTAAAATAGATAAAGGTGAATTAGTCGAATGAAAAGAAATTTTAACCGTAATGAATTATTAGAGTGGTTGAGAGCGGCAGCAAATATTACTTTACTTACTATTAGCCTAAGTAATAATGTTTCATCTGTTATTAGCAATGTGTCTTCTCCTAGTTTTGTCGCAAAAACAATGAAAGAAATGCCTTATGCATTTCCTAAAGGGAAATACATAGTTGAATACGAAGATATCGAATCAACTGATGAACAGGACAAGTTGCCTTATACTAAAACTATATTCGCTATGGCATTCGATGCTAGCATAGTTGGTGGATATAAAATTTTCAATTTAACTTACTTACTTTCTGATATTAGCGAATATGAATATGTTGTGACTAGCACTAAACTTAAAGAGGCGTATAAGTTAGTTTCCATTTTTGTTAAGCAACCTGAAAATCCTTTAGAGCTAGATAAATTGCTAATGACCCTAAATAAATACGCAAATATTGTTACTGTTGGGGATGGCTCAAATTTAATTAATTTGGCTAATTCATTTATTAATGGTAAAAGTAATATATAAACAATAAGGATAATTATGAAAGCTGAAATTAGTCATATTAATAAAGATACCCAAACGTATGCTGCAAAAATTGAAGGTTATACTGATTATGTGGTTATTGAGGTGTTGGAAGGTTGCTCTATTGATAAAGGTGATATTGTTAGCCATATTGAATTTAAAAACATGGGAAAGGCAACGTACTCAAACATCACTAAAGGCTATAAATTTAAAGTCTTTGTTCAAGATTTATGTACGGAAAACTATCTACTTAAAAACTATAAAATGCAATAAACTTTCTTCGATAAGTGATGTCGAGTGCGAAAAGTTATATTTTAATGTGCGTTAAACGTAAACATCAAACTCGACATCATCAAACGATAAGTGGACAGGCGAACCGATACGGTCTAAACCTTCGTTCATTCTTTTTGCTGTTAATAGGTAATTACCGGTTATTGGGAAATGAACAGTCATTGTAAACTTACCATTCAAAATAGTTGCTACAAAACGTACATCATCAATTACATTCGTGGCATTGGCAACACGTTCTGCCATGATCATGTATTCACCATCAGGTAATGCTAAATCAGCAGTAACAACAGCATCTGTATCTCTTTGTAACCAGTAAATATCACCAACTTTATTAGCCGGACTATCTATCACTAAGTTAGATAAAGGTGCTACTGGTTTAGGTGTGATGACAGGTACACCTACAACATCATCAATCGGAACTGTGAGAACTTCAGGTGATACAAAATGGTCATCTTTAAATAAATAACCAATTGGATAAGAACCCTTTATTACTATATCATCACTGTGTACGGTATTTATGTAATCCATATCTGCTTCAATCACATTGTCTACTACGCCATTTTTTACTATTGTATATGTTGCCATTATTCTACTACCTCTACTATTTCAAATTTAAGTGTTATGGTTGAACGGTTGCCATATACGGGAGTATTAACACCCAATGATCCTATTGGCTGTACTACACCAGCAAAAGTTACTGTGACATTCCCTGAAGTTCCTGCCGAACGAAGTTGTAGATTTCCTACGGTTATATTAGTACCTGCGACAATATTCAGAGTTCCCCCAGGACTTACACCTATTTCATACTCTGTTACTGAACCCCCATAAATACCAGAACCACCAGATGTAGCTGAAACCCAACAACGACTAGCGTTAGCTGGTATAGGGTAGGATGAGTTAGAGGTTGTTACAGTGTGTGTATCAAAATACGTGTGGGTTTTAGCTTGTGTAGCACCCACAAGCAGTGAGGCCAACATTATTTCTGTATCAGGTGTACTTGTAGTTTGTGCATCAATCTTTGCCTGAATAGCGGCTTCTAACACACTGTAATTTGAACAGTTCAATCCTTGTGCTGCTTTACTCGCAATTGTTAATTCTTTTACTGTAGGGCTAGAACCAAGATCACTTATAATAGCCTCGGCATTAGCCTTTAATGTTGTTGTTGCGTACGTCATAGTTTATAAACCTGCTAGAGCAAAAAGCTCGATTTCATCTAATTTGTCTTGTAAGCCCACTACCTCTGAAATTTCTGGTAAGTGATTCTCACTAAAGTCTTGGTTCCAATCTCCAAAAACTAAAGGTTGACCTGTCCCATATCTCCAATGTACAGAACCACCCTGTATTTTTACCTCTTGATACACAGCGAACCCTGCATCAAATGCTCTACGTTCAACTTTCAGTATTCCTGTCACGTTTGAAGAGCCAGAACCAAGAGGGCTATTAGTATAAGACCCACTCAACGTTGTTATTAAATTCTTATCTGTGATTTTATTTAAATCTGTAGAATAACCATAGGCTGAGGTTGTTACTTGGTGTTCTGGTAACGCTTCAACATCACCTGCATCAGGTAAGTGTCCTGTGTGATAAACACGCTTACCGTCTAAATAAAGCTCAGTCCCCCTAGATTCCTCCCCTGTATCTGCGGCAAGAAATATCTCTTTATCTCTAACGTACCCTCTAATGCCTTTGTTAGCGCTGTCGGTTTCATCATAATCACCAAAATAGAAGTACTTAAGGTGCTTACCTCCGACACTAGATATTGCTCCAACATCTTCATGATCTAGTACTATATCCTCACTTAAGGCTTTACCGTTTACCGTTGTTGATTGATCAACATAATTACCACCAACAATTTGACCGGCTTGATCCTTAAATGCTTCGGCTTCATCACGATATTGCTCTGCTAAATCTCGTGCAGATTCGGCAGCAGTTTTCCAACCGCTAATAGAAGTATGCCAACCACTTACTTCGTTTCGGTAACTGTAAGTGGTGTCACGTAAGCCCTCAGCCTCGTCGCGATAATTTTCGGCTGTGTTGCGGTATGTTAACGCATTATCTCGGTATGTTTTAGCCGTAGCGACATAGCCAGAGAGTACAGCATCAACCGCTTCTAAATCGTCGCTAACTTGTGCGGCTACTTCCACCAAACCACCCGAACCATTAATAGCAGTATCAATGGCGTTAAGGTCGGCAACCGAACTAGAAGCAGAGGCTTCTAAGGTAGACAAATCCGCATCCCATTGATTAATACAACGCACAGTGACGTCACTCTCATCAACACGAACCGCTTTAAACGTGACATTGCCTGTTGCTTGAGTACCAAACGAGAAATAAGAACCTAATTGGGCGAATACATGCTCATATGTGTTAGTTAACACCTGAACACTGTCATTAAAGTGTGCTGCAGTTGGAACTACTTGCGCTGCTTGCTCAGTTTGGGAAGCATGAGGCCAAGGACGAACGAGTTGTATAACTTGATCGCCTGTGCCTTCTTCCGTATAAGTAAGCTCAATGTCTACTGCATTAAATGAATTTATCTCTAAACCGTCATGTGCACGGATAGCCGCAACTGATTCACCGCTGACAACTCGGACAATAGTCGAACCACTAGAAACTGTTACGCGCTCTGCTGTATACCAATTCATAAATTCTTAACCTCCTTTATAATAAACAGCAATAAGTTTTGTATTACTGGGTTCGTTATCCCACACAACATCTTCTCTCGACTTTGCGACAGTGTAGTCTGTAAAATATTTCTCATAGTCACCGGTGGTTTCATCAGTTTGAAGCATTGCATGGCCTTTAGTAGAAGATGAGCACAACCACTGGCCTTTACTTATATCGCCAGACTCAGAACAAACCCACATAAGACCTTCACCTAACCCGTTGATATAACTTAATGCGTTAGTGCTACGTAATGCAGATTCTTCTGTCAATGAAAGACCTGCAACCGTTTCATCTTTTTCTGAACAAAGTTTAGTACGTTGAGCATGTGAACCAACAGCCATACGACTTCGTGGTATTGTGCTCAGTTCGCCAAACGACAGCGCATTGTTTACATCAGAATGTTTATATATATTCGTTTCAGCAACCAATTTACCTGTTGGCTCAACACCCAAATTTAATGGTGTAAGGAATGGATGCTTCGCTGTAAATTGTGCAACACCATCTGCAAAATCTGCTATACCTGTAGTGGCCTCTGATTTAATAGCTGTACCGCCTGAGTGTGTTGCATTACTTGATTTAATAGTAATTGCAGGGCTAGACGAACCCCTTACGAAAGTGTGGTAACCATTGCTACGTAATTCAGCCATACCAACATTAGCAGAACTTGCTACGATAACGGATTGGAGGCCAAAGTTATCACCAATAGCAACCCTGGCCTGATTGTTAAATACAGGTTTGCCACCTACATGTGATATTGCACCTGTACCTGTCTGAATTGTTTCGGCAAGTACCCATGAATCTTCTAATATCATTTGATTAGACGTTAGATATAAATGAGGGATGAATTCACCATTTACCCATCTGCCTACACGAAACTTACTAGCAAGAATATCAAATTGAGGCTCTAGACCATCATTGTGATTAATGAAGCCTGATATAGTGCCATTAACGTCTGTTAACATGCCGCCACGAGCAACTAAATTGCCGTTCACATCTTGAAAAGCTTGTGTTATTTCGTTAACTCTTGCGTAACCGCTTGCTGTTTCAATTCTTACGTTACGTATACGTTCGGATATAGCTCCTTCGTACCAAGTACTACCGACCCAGCGGCCTACACCGTTATACGTATAGTCATTAGCCTGAGCCAAAATTCCAGTTTGTGAATGTGTTATTTGGTTCAGTACAGAAGTGTATCCTGCGCTTTGGATATTCAAAGTAGATATATTGCTTTCAGCACCATCAAGTTTAACTGTATTAGTTTGTAGCTGAATCTCAGCCTCTATATCACTTCCAAGGTTTTCAATAGTGCGAATTTCTTCCTCTGTTACTCTGTCACTAAGCTGTGCAAAGTCTCTATTCGTTTCACCTATAATACTTGCAAGGTTTTCATCTAACTGCTCAATGCTAATGTTAGAGACAAGTGCATTTGATTCTAACGTTGTTGCTGAAATTTCTACCCAGTCAGATTCACCCGCAATGTTTACGGTTCTACATTTGAATTTATATGTGGTTTCTGGCAACAAACCGGTATAAGTAAAGATATCGCCCTTAACAACTTTAGCGGTAACTGGTGAGCTAGTTGTACCTAAGAATTGCCAAAGAAAGGTTGTTTCTAAGCTAGGTAACCCACCAACTGTTGCAGATAAGGACACACTATCATCAGAGATTGAATCAATCGTAATACTAGGTACTGTTGGTAATAAAATATTAAATTGGATTACTGACCAGTCAGAAAGATAACCAACACCACTAACTGCAGCTACTTCTGCGCTGTAACTTCCTTGTGCAAGCTTTTCAATAATGAATTTTTTTTCATTCGGCTCGCCTTTGAAAACAATGACATCATCATTATTGTAAACATGCACAATAAATGTGGTGCGGCTGCTTTCCCAAGTCAATTCAAGCTTAGAATCAGCTAATGGTAATAATGCAAGACTTGTTGGTGATTGAACATTACGAGGATCATGATAAGTAACATCAGGAATACTACGAATAACACCATCCCAATTATAGATATACGGCTGATGCTCTCTAACATGTAATGTGACTGTACCTTCTTTATGATAATCAACATTAGTAATTCTAAAAGGCTTATCAACCCACATTGGTGAAGAATGACTAATAGGTACAATGTCGCCAACCGTAAATTGAATGCACTCTGGCGCGCACTCGATAGTTCCGCTTAACGCCTCTCTACTAAGCAAACAAAGTATGCGCGCCATTTGAAGTGCTTCGTTGTAATTAGTTGCTGTTTCTAGCGTAATTTTCTTTTCAAGTAACTTGCCATTATCTTCAGCTTTGAAAAGGTTATGTTGTGCAGTAGCCGGCCAAATAGCTTCTTGGCTTTTCCAGTTTTGTTCTTTATCAATAAAAGAAACAATAACGCGGTTATATCGTTCATTAGCACCAGATTCTTTTATCTTGATGTTGCCGGTGATTAAATCTTCTGTGATTTTTTCAGAAGTAACAGCATCATCTTGCTCAATTATTAAGGTTGTAATGCCGTTGATTTCGGGTAAAAGTCCTCGGCAACCTTTTAATAATATATCAACATTGTCTTTAACGGTATTGGTTGTATCAATACGAATATTGCACGTAAATAAGTTTTGATATTCACCTGAGCCTATTTCTGTTTCTACTTGCGTTTCACAAATATCAGCTGCGATTTTGAATGAGTTAATATCAATATCATCTAACAACATGCCTTTGCCATAACGAATATTTGTTAGATAGTCTAAAAGACATAATACGGGATTATCAGACCAACCCCATTCATCAGTTCTTGGGTCCCAAACAGCTCGGCCTTTGACATGCGCTAAACAATTAGGCTTACCGTTAAATAGTTTTCCATTGTCCCATTCTGCACGAATATAAGTTACCGCTTTTTCGGTGAATTTATGACGCGTAATATTAAAGCCAGTTTTTTCAAGTAATGGTGAAGAAGATATACGTAAACCATTGACGTAGTTATAACACCACAGCCATTTGTTTGCTGAATTTTTACTGTCATTCCAAGCCGTAGATGTAGCAGTAATATCATCTACATATACATCAATAATTTCTGAAACAGACTCACCCCAGGTAATAATCATGTGTAGTAAATCATTTTCTACATCATCATTATCAGCATCATTTGTCGCTAAATGCTGAGTAGTACCAGCAACACGCCCCATTTCCCCATAAATAACCGCTTCCATTGTGTCGGTATCGGGTTTTGTAATACTTGCACCGCCACCATCTTGCTTTGGAATATCTGGTACCAACCATGAAGCAACGTGTGAGATTACAGCTATTGTTGCAGTATAAAGCCAAAAAGCCATTAATGTATCTCCGTATCAGCTTCAAAATCGTTACTGGTTTTTACAGCAGTAGTAGCGCCAGTAATACGGTTTTTGCCCCAAGGCTCATCATCTGAAATTAACGGGCCTAATTCATAACCGTAATCGTCAGGATAAAAGCGCTGCTGAGATTCAACATTGCATTTTGTGCCGGCTTCTTTTTCATGATCAGCCCAATTAGTTGAGCCTGAAATTGTTAGCGTTGATTGTTTATCATTGTGTGTTTGTTCCTGGTTATCCATTCGGCCCGTTTTAATATGCAGAGTGCCAATAATGTTGTAATTATCGTCAAGATAAGCGCGTTCAATCACTATTTTGCTATTCATCCATGGAGAGCCACCAATAATGGAAAGAAGCGTTTGATCAGACAAACCAAATTCAAGTTGTATTTTGTTAACCTGTGGCTTTGCAGACTGTTTTGCATCGCCCATACCAAGCCATGCTTTGGCTTGATATGTATCACCGTTATACACAACATCGGTGTCATTATCTGTGTACCGAACTACCGTATTTAAATACAAAGTTACGATGTGGCAAAATTGATGATTATTTTTAATTGCCGTCAGTAATTCAGGGCTTAAATTCAACATTAAATGTCCTCCACCAAATCTAGTTTAACTGAGCTGTACTTACCTTTTTTGGCATCAATTAATAAGTCATTCTCATCATTTTGTAGCGACACTTTAAACAGTACATCTTCACCATATTTGATAGGACTACCTGAGCCGACTGCAGCCTTTAATTTGGGATAAATACTCACATGCGTACTCGTCACATTTGTCACTAGGTAAGCTTTGTCGTGACTTGAGAATTGAATAAAGTCTCCGGGCATATAATTAGATGAAGACAATGTAAAACTGTCTGCACCAACCAAAATATTAGGCGCAACTTTAGCGCTAAGTCCGGTTGCTATTTGCGGGAAAAGGTTAGGAACAAAAAACGAGCCATATTGCCCACCTTGTGTACACACAAAAGCGTACAATTCCATCGCCTCGTCATATCGTAAAGGTGGTGTAACAAAATCAAATTCCCACCACTGTGGGTCGCCAATTTTTCTAACAAAACGTTTACCGCTATGCGCTCGGTCTATTAATGTTTTAGTAATGTTTTTTGGAATAGCGCTTTGTACAAAACAAAATTTTTCAGCTAATGTACCTGGCATAATTTTTCCTTTAGCAGTTTAAGCAGGTGATCTAACAGCATCACTAACATCAGAAATAATCATATTTCTATTTGCTCGATACCATTGGTTAAAGCCGCCTGTATCAGTGGCAGTTACATTGAATTGAACTGTAACGTCTGATTGCGATGTCGTTTGGGTATTACCAAGATAATTTTTTAAATCCGCATTCGTTCTAGAATCAACAACACGTTCGCCTTTATCTAAAAGCCATGTACCTTCTTTTGGAATGCTATCAATACCTTCATGTGCCATACCTATCATGCCCGATGAAAGCCCTCCTATTGTGGCAGCCATAGGCTCGGTTACTGCAAGTGCTGCGGCCATAGCTCCAGGTGCAGCAACAGGGCCAACTATGGGTATAGCAGCAGTACTAGAAAATGCATTTAGTCCAGACATTAATGCCATCGCCTGTGACTGAGCTATCATGACACCACCTGCAGATGCAGCCGTCGCTTTAGCGGTTACTTTATCAATAGCTGCTAGCGTTAATTTTTTTACGCCAATTTCCACTAAACCCGCAAGCACCGACTGAATAGCACCGCGAGTCATCGCTTTCATCGAGTCACTGAAGTTTTCACCTTCAATAATTGCTGAAGCGGTAGTTTCTCCAATCCCTTGTGCAAAACGATCAAATGTATTGCCCCACATAACATCAAACTGCTCACTAGTGCTGCCTATATGTTCTTGCATTTGTTCCCAAAACGGCAGTTGTTGCTCAGCATTGGCAACGGCTTGATCAGCAAGTTGTGCTTTTATTAATAATTGCTCTTTTAGCTGCTCATTAATACCCACTAAACTGCCATGCTCCAGTTCATAATTAAGCTGTTGAACATTAGTTGCTTCATCTGTTATTGAAATTTTTCGTTGTAATGTTTCGGCATAGCTACTCGCCGCATCACTTAATCTTTCTGCCTGTTGAACTGCTTGTTTGTCGGCATCGATGCTTGCTTTTTTCTTATCAATTTCTGTGGCTAAGTTGATAATTGTTGCTTTTTGTCCTGGTAATAAATCTTTGTATTTACCTTGCTGAGTTTCATACTCAGCTTTAGCCAATTCGGTTGTCTGGCCAAGTAAAGCAAGCTGCCTGTTTAACGCGTCTTCTTGACCCTTAAATACATCTAACACCTTACCGCTTTGGGTAACGGGTGCTTCTGGCTTTTTCTTTTCTGGCGATTTATCATTTACGATGGTCTGTAATGCTTCAATCGTTTTGGTTAAACGCTCAACTTCTTTATTTGCTTCAGTAACGTCACCGGCAGTAACATTTTTAAAGAAAGGATTTTTAAAACGAGTTTGTGTTTCATCTGCCATTTGTTGCGCTAATTCAAGCTGCCCTTTATAGCGTTGTAATGCACCCGTAGCGGTTTCAAATGTATAGTTAGCAAATGGATTTAATTTATTATTCTCTTCATTTAAGCGTTTAGCTTCATCAGCTGCATCACCAGTGCTAGTTGCAAATGAATACATTGCAAAACCAGCAATAGTTAACAGGCCAGGAAGTCCACCAACAATACCACTCATTAAACCTAGCGTTTTATTGGCTACACTTAATTTTGCAGTTGCCGCTGTTAATGTTGTTCTAGTGGCAATTAGGCGTTTATCTGCAATTTCATTTTGAACACTACCCACTGCTGAAGCCTTGTAAGCTAGCGCTAAATTGTATTCACTCTGCGCTTGCGTTTTAGCAGCAATAGCGCTTGCACGTGAAGCGATCAATTCTTTAGCCGTAGCGGCCGTTTTTGTTATGATTGCGTTAGTCGCATGACCCGCTGCAATCACAAGAGCGCCTTGTAATACAGCAATAACCGCTTCAGTGTGCTCTTTAAGGAACGATAAGCCTTGTGCTAAACCGTCAAGTGTTGGTAATAAAGCGCTTTCAATTGGTTGCTCTAATTCAACCGCTAATAACTGATACTCACGCTTAATATCACGATATTTTGCATTAATATTGTCAGCTGTTTCTGCTGAGGCTCCCGCATAACCTTGTAACGCTTCAACTAGGTGTTTGCCGAACACCTCTGAAGTATAGGTTCCTGTGCCGATAAGTGTTTTTAAACCTGAGCTAGTTTCATGGCCAGCAGCTTTTGCTATCTTTGCCATTAAATCAGGTAATGGCTCGGTCACTTGTTTAAAGTCTTCCATGTTAACAGTGCCAGCACCAAGGGCTTGACTTAAACCATAATAAACACGCTCTAAATCTGCATTACTTGCGCCATTTCGCGATGCCGCATCAGACAAACCTTCCAGCATGTCTCGTGCTTGGCCATCCGTAATTATTTTTTCTTGGGTGAGTGTTGATAATCGGCTATAGCCATCTGCTAAGCCGTTTAATTCTTTATGATGTTCTGCTGATAAATCGATTAACCAACGCTCTTTATTTGCATATTCGGCAGCATCCACAGAAAGCCCTTGCAATCGGGTTCTAATATCTTGAAATGCGGCTAATTCTGTAACTAAACCTTTGCCTAGTTGAATAGCACCAAAACCTGCAGCTAAACCAGCAATCGCATTTTTAACGCCAGAAGCAACTTTATTGGTTGTAAATAGTTTAGTGTTAGTCTCGTCAATAGCGGTATTGAATTGACGGGTTTTATTTGCAGCCTGCTGATTACTCGCACCGAGTTGCTCAATAACTTGAGCGCTGTTTTTTACTTCAGATTTAAACGTGCCGTTTTTAACGTCAAACACAATACCTAGTTTTAAATCAGTCATTTTAAACCTTATTTAATGCTCTGGCTGCTGCCTTACTCATAATGCGTAAACCGTTATAATGTGCTTGGGTAAAGCTTTTATTACTTAGCTTTGCGTCTGATTCAACTTGAAGTAAATCAAGACCTAAACAAGCACCGTCACTTCGATAACGCATTAAGTCACTAACATCGATAAACCAAGCAACAATTGGCCAATTTTGAGGGAGTACTTCAAAATTATTTTCTTGCGTCAATTCGTCAATAATTTCTTTGGGTGCGCCTGATTCTTCCATTTCTTTAATTGTGCTGGTTTTCACTAAGGGTGCCGCTGCCCAGTCTTTAGCAGCGGCTTTTAGTTTTTTACTACAACGCCAATGGCGGCATTAAGATAACCGACCATAAAAGAGCGATGTACAAAGCTTTTCTTCAATAACATAGCTAAATTTTCAGAGGTAAATTTCAGCGGTTTTTTATCAACATCATCAATGTGTTTCCAGTCTTTGATAACGCGCTTTAAAATAGCTTTTTCACCCATTACCGCTATTTCGTCGTATTCATCTTCGTTTAATATCTCTAACTGCAAGCTCACTTCGTGGTCTGACGTTTCACCACCATCAATTGGCACTTTAATAACTAACGGCCACCAAATGACTGGGTTTTTCATTACTGTAAACATGGATTAAAAGCCTTTTAAATTAAGGTTAAATAGATATTTAAATAGAGCGCCTAAATAAAATTCAGGCGCTCATTAATGAGTGCATCCTTGCTAATGGTTAATCAATTTAAGTGAAGGTAAACTTAATTTCGTCGTTGCCTGCATCCGTTGGGATCAGTATTAAATCCATATCAAGCGTTGCTGTTCCTTCAAAATCACCATACTTTGGCGCTTTCACTTGCACTTTAGGACAAGACAACGTGCAAATAAGACCTGCTGTTTGACCAAGCTGTATTGCTAATGGGCCAGTAACACTATTTTTTGCGTCATCAAAGTAATTATGCTCGTCAAGCTCAGGTGCTAAAATACTTACATTGCCACTCGCTTTTCTGTTCGTAATATCAACTTTTGCCGTTGTTAGCGTTTCAATAAATTTAACGTCTTGCCCAACATCTAGGGTTAGTTTTATTGGCTCTGCTGCAAAACCATTAAGTAAAAAGCCTGATGTTCTACCTTCACCTGTTGGCGTTGGTTTTTGCCATGTAGACCAATCAACTGTTGGTTTAGCTACTTTGGTTGGCTCTTCCCATAATCCAATAAAGTTAAATTCTAAATAGGGAATACCTTTTTCAACTAGCGGCTTAACATTGGCTAATGCGCCTATTAATTTGTGCAACGTGGTACCCATATAAAAATAGATACTGGCACTTTCATAATCACTATCGGCTAAATCATATTCAACACTGGTGGCAGGTGTAATGGTTTCAACAAAACCAGCCGAGCGAAGAACAGGGCCAAGCGCGGGAGCAGTACCCACAGTACCACTACCTTGCAATTCAACTTTATAGGTAATAAGTACGTGTTCACCCGTTAGTATTTCTTCATCAGCACCTAAAAAGGGTTTAACTAAACCACGCTCTAGTGCAGTTACTTCAAGCGGGGTTATTTCAACGTCTTTTGCTAAAACCGCATTTGCAAGACCGGTTGGTATAGCATCAGCTCTATAAGTGGTTTCATTTTTCAGTAGTAATAGCTTCTCATCAGATCTCATGACTTATTGCTCCGCTGTTAACTGTGGTTTTTTGCGCTCAGTTTTTTGAACTAAGCTACGTTCACCCGTTTCAGGGTCTTTAATATAACTACCGCCTTTTAGCTTATTTAATATTTGGCCTTTAGCTGCAGGTTTTGTCGTTTCTGACGGTTTATTTTTTACTGCTGTCTTTTCTGATTTAGACATTATTTGCTTCCTCTAAATGCGTTGTAGTAAATCGTTCTAACTGCCAAAGTGCATGCTCTGTTACGCCAACCGTATCTGCAGCGGCAAGCAATAAACTTGCATGGTCGTCTGTTGGTTTAAAACCAAATAGCGCTTTGCGAGTTTCGGCTAAAATAGGGGCTACCGCTAATTTGGCTTTAACGCCTTGTGGGTCGTTGAATTTACTAATACCAATAACCACACCAATGGTTGTGGTAACTTCTTGTAACGCTGGCCCCATATCACGATTGTTATTACCAGGGCGGCGACTAATTTCAATAACAAATGCGACAGGCGATGGCTTTAAACGACCTTTCATTGAGCTACTTAAGTCAATCGCTTCTTCAACTTTACTAAATAACGGCAAACCATCTAACTGAGCGTTTGTTAACTTGGTGATAACAGCATTAATCATTGGGCTATTCCTTAGATGAATCCTGTCGATTTATCACGAGCAAAGACACTACCGGCACTTTCAATACTGGCAAAGTCGTTACTAACCGCCTTACTGCCACTACCATCTACGCCTAAACTAATTTCACCTTTAGATACACTAAACAAAAACTTAATAGCCCCATCGTAACGTTTGGTTACTTGCTCACTGGCTTCTTCGTCATACAATTTATACCGAGCAATATTGCAACAAAGCGACTTTAAAACAGGAGGAATCGTTATTAGTGGTAGTTCATATCTGCCACCTAAATACCCATCCATTTCAGCACTAGCATCAGTAATAGCTTGCGTAAGTACGGTTTCGTTAATGACGTTTAGATTGTCTCTATCAGTTAACGCAACTAGCTCGTTTTCACCAAAGCGGTCAATTAAGTCTTGTTTAGCGCAGTACATAGTTATTCAGAATCCTTGATTTCTGTTATCACTACATTGTCTTGATACCAACGCCATGCATCATCACGTTGTGCAGCTGTTGGTGTTAAGTCTTCACCATCAACACCTATTGTTAAGTGATCACAATTTGGCTTTTTAGTTAATGGCGCTTCTTTATTTAAGTCATCAATAACCGCAATCCAGTGGTGCAATTCTACAGGGGCTGAAGACACATCCAATTCAGCACCATCAACAAAACTGACAGTTACATGGTTGTCCAACAAACCATCGTCCACGTTCCCTTGCGTATCATTGTTCGCACCTGGTTCAATCGACTCAACTGATTGCACCAAAAGGTTTTTATCTTGTTCAATTTGCACAAATTGCGTTTCATCAATTTCAACGGTGTTTTCACCTTTATCAAACGCAATACCTGCGCGGCGATAGCCCGTGTGCATCGCACACATAATACAAGCGCTAAGAATAGATGATTTAATTTTAGCCATTTCATTTTCACTCCGTTTTCGGTAGGTTAAATTGAATTTAATTTAGTTAAAAAAGGTTGGTGGCAAAACACTAAACACCACCAACCAAGGGAGAGCTATACGTAATCAATTACTAATAAGTTATAAGTAGTCTGCTACCAATATTTCTAATCGACCTTTTAACTCGTTAGAGCTGTTAGCATCTAACTCACGCTCTAGTAGGCGACGGGCTGTTTTTTCTAAACTAGGTGGCACAACTAATAAGGTGGGTTTAATTGCTAATTTACGACCACCATCAGCAGTAAATGCGCGCATTTTAGCGATGCTATCCCATAGATTATCCGCAGTTAATTCACGCTTATTAGCAAACGCCATTTGCCAAAAACCAAAGCCTGCTTTATCGCGACAATCAACGCCATAGCGAAATTGCTTGCTCATAAACACAGCTTCATCGTCAGTTTTGGTCATGCTGATCAATACTGGTTGTTTGCGCTCTTGGAATATAATCGGCTTAATGGCTTTACTGGTATCAAGCAAAAACCAGGGTTCGCCTGTGTAACCTGCACCATCGTCAACCATGTTGGCCACTGAAACATCAACACCAGTGCCATCAGCATCAGGGTTTACGGGGTGGTCAGTATCAAAAAAGTATTGACCGTCGTAGCACTCGGTAGAGAAACCAGCACTTAATAAAGGAAAACACATTTCATCAGGATGAATGGCTGCAGCATTACCCATTTCTTTAAAAATAGGCGCGTAAATACCTAAGTTATCATCTTCAATATCATTACGGTCAACACCAACAGTTGATTCATAATCTTCGTTAACCAATGTATAACCATGGGCTTTCATTGCTTTAATATTACGGTCACCGACCCATTTAGATAAGCTTGGGAATTTGCCTAACCAACCATAAGTATTGCTAGCGGTAGTTGATTTGATAACCGAGGCTATTTTACTAAATTGCGGTTGTGCTTCTGATTTACCTGCTTCAAAGTTTGCTTGATAGCCAGTAAAAAGAGCCGTAATTAACGCTGGGGTGATAATAGCCATTATTTGGCCTCCTGAGTTATTTGCTTGGCGTAATCGTCATGGCTAAGGCCAAGTTGATCCGCAGTGTATTTTTGCTCAGCTGTTAAAGCAGCTACGCCCGTTTTACCGTCTGGCTTTTCTTTGCCTTGGGTTTGCGTTTTTTTAAGTGCGGCAATAGCAGGACGTGAATCAACCATGGCTTTTAATGCTGCAAAACCTTGTTGCTTACCAAAATCGGTTAAGTAATCAATTTCAGACTCAAACACCTTGTCAGCATTATCTTTTAGTAATTGCTCAACCGAGTTGTTATCACCTTGTGCTTTTAAAGCGGCAACTTGCGTTATTGCTGCGTCATAAGTTGCTTTGGGTACAAATTGACTTAAATCGACATCACCGTTATATGCTGCTGTTTGCGCTTTTAATGCAGTTACGGAGGTTTGTGCAGTATTTAAATCTTTTTCAAGTTGACCAGCTTTATCTGCTTTGCTCTTAAGCGCCGCAATGGCCACCTTGGCTTTATCTTGAATTGCCGTTAACGCAGCAACATTCGACAGTTCATCGTCGGTATGTGCAACGCCGAGCAAATCAAGCATGAGTTTTAAGGCTTCAGGCATTGGGATTTCTCCAGTTGAGGTGGCATTTTTGCCAGTTAAATGATTCTGTGTTTTTAATGCGGTAATGGCTTTCATACCGTCAAGCGCAGGCTCGTTAGTTAAAGCAACATGCATTAATTCAATAGGACGACCTGTTTTTAAGTCGTAAGAAAATACGGCAGAGGTATAACGATATTCTTTATCGTTAATATGCTTAGTGGCCGTTTGGGTCCAGTCAACATCAACCGCAAACAAACCTTCACCAGGTACATAGTCTAATTTTTTAAACCAACCGGCAGCAGGTGCGGGTTTACCATTTTTTTCGGTGTAGAGTGTTTGATGTTCGTAATCAAACATGAAGTCGTTTTTACGTTGGGATAGGTTGGCCGTTAACGAAGCAAATGCTTGTTCGTCCATTAACCATTGGCCACCTTCAACGTCAACGTCACGGCCATCAGTCGGTACAAAATAGCCATCAGGTAATATTTGAACGCGCGACGTATCGTTAGTGGCAATAGCGCCACCACCAAATGTAAGCACAGCAAGATTTGATGGCGTGGCATGTTTTGCACACAAAACAGCAAGTCCGATGCTGTGAGTAAGTAATTTTTTGTTTTGGAATGTTTTCATGCAACCAGAATGGCGGCATTCGAGAATTTTAAATATTAACCTGAGTTAGTAATTTTTGATGGGTGTTTACGTAGATAACAATAAATTGTGCTTGTTGGGGATAAATTCGTATCGGTAGCGCTTTTATAAACATTTTATAAAATCCATAGACGAACTTTACAGCCAAAAGAATATCATTACGGGGCTTTATGAAGTTAACGGCTTAAAATGCGTTTTAGGCGCTCTTCTTAATTAATTAAGGTGGTCTCGTAATATCGCTAATATTTCTACTCTTTCAAATACAGCGATACCTAAAAAAGGTCTTGCTGGTATACCATCACTTTCACGACCAAATTGGTGAGTAGCGGCATATTCCATATTGGAGCCTAACGTTAATTGGTTGACTCCTAGCTGATAATGTAAAGTATCTACTAAGGTGCCTGTTTCTGTTAACACTCTATCTTGGCGTTTTTTCTTGGCTAATGTTTTAGGACTAAGTGGGTCCCATGGCTCACCGTTTGGCGCTTGCTGATCAATAAAACGTTGTTGTGTAGACTCTAGCAAGTATTCGCCTATATCTCTTAAGGCAGGCTCAAGATCACTACCTTGTTTTAATAAACGATTTAATGCTTGTCCAATTTGTTTTTGTCCTACGACATCTACACTGATGAACGAGCCTGCCATTACAACAAACCTGTCATTAAGTGAATGTCTTCTGGTGTTTCTGCTAAAGCATGCAGGCTTGAGTATATTTCAGCAAACAGCGCTTTTTCATCAGATGACGCTTTTGCTTCTAACGTTTCAACTTGAGCAACTTTGTCGCTAAAGCTCAGTTTAGGATCGTTAATAACTAATACTGCAGCATTGGCATTTTCACGACTCGTTTTTTTTGCTCGTAGTTTTTCTAGCATGTTCATTAAAGTACTGCCTCCATTAGTTTGTCAAAGTAAACGGCTATGCCTTCATCCCATTTTGCTAAGGCGTCTCGGTTAAGTAACCACATGGCAAAATGTTCGGCGTGCCATTCAAAGTCATTACTTAAACTGTATTGTGTTACCCCATGACCATAAGGTACAGGTACCTGTGGGTTACCTGCTTTAAAATGTACTTGGTGACCAATTTCATGTAACCAGGTAACTAACGAACCGCCATCATCACCACTGCTACTGGCAACTCTTACAATATGAGAAAGTGACCATTGTTTATTACCTTCACGCATTAACAATATAGCATTTTCTACTGCTTCTGCTAGATCGTCAAATTGTACTTTACTGAACTTGGTACCCGATTTTACTTTAACCACAACATGGTCTTGATTACGCCAAGTAAAACCATTGGTTCTGGTAGAGTTTCGGGTAGTGTAATAAGCATGCGTTGAACGACCTAAATTTAAGTATGGCTCTATTTGCGGCAATATTTTACGTGACGCCTTAGTACCTGAACCCATTTCAGCTTGTTTTAAAAATAGCGTTTTAATGTCGTGCTTGTTTAAAAACTTACCTAAGTTATCTAGGCGTGCTTTTGCAGGTGAAAATTCTGCTAATTTTTTATTTAAGCTATGAACGTTAGCATGAGCAACACTACTAAATGCGGTTGGCGCTATACGTTGTGGCGGTACAAATGGCTCAGCTTTCTTGATAGCCTGTTGTGTTATGTTATTTTTAATGGCTTGTTTACGAGGTGCATAATCAAAACCTGGGTCAATACCTTTGGGTATTTGATGCTCTTCACCTGTTACTTTATCAACCCATGGGTTAGTACCGTTTTTAGGTGTTTGGCTAATCGTTAAGTTTTTACGATCAACATACGCTTGGCTACGACCACGAACCTTACATTTGCAACCCCAACCATTTTGCGGAAAATGAGTTTCCCACCAAGCATCACTTTTTGGTAAAAGTAGTTTATGCCAGGATAAATGCATTGGCCTTGGATTAATGCTGTCACCATGTTGATATTCCCAATAGTCAAAGTGCTGCAGCTGCTGGTAACGACCAGCATTATAACTTTGGCGCATGTTGGTATCGTAAATAATACGGCTACGCCACGCGCTTGAGCCGGTATGTTCCCAACCATGCTTAGCGCGTATTTCTTTAAAATTCTTTTTAAGCCAACCTAATGATTTACCTTCAGCGATTGTGCTATCAACCATTTTGCGCATGTCGTTAAGTAAATCATCCTTCATGGCACCCGCAACGGCAAAGCCGGTATTGTGACCATCACGCCAAAGGTCTGCCCAACGTTCGGTTGGTACGTTTAGCTTGTTACGAAAAAAATCAATAGACTCTTGAAAAGGCAATGAACCATAGCGAGCTGGCATTACTCACCATCCTCAATATCTGCCATACCACCAAGTTCACTAGCAACTAAAGCTAGCTGCAGTACTTCACTTGCTTCATCTATTGATAAGTCCATAGCGTTTAACTCTTCTTGTAACGACTCAAGTGACGTTGCTTCACTAATTAACGCTTCAATTTCATTATTAAAATCTTGCAATATAGGACTAAAGCCGTCGGCTAATTGATGCGTAAATAAGTCAGCGGTATCTTCATTAAGCGCTTTGTCAGACTTAGCTTTTAACGCAACAATTCTTGCTAGCCCTTTTAATGCTGCATTCTTTTTAGGGGCTTCTGTTTTGGGCTTGGCGTCAGTATTATTTACTGATGCGGCAGCTCGCATTAATACAAGCTCATCTTTTTGCGGCTCTGGTATTTGTAATTTTTCATGCGCCCAACGTGCAGGTATTTTAAAGCCTATATCAACTAAACTTGGAAGCGAATCTGAAAACGATTTAAGATCTTCAGCTTCGGTTATATCAAACTCAAAACGTGGTGCACGGCTTGGGTGTTGATAACTTTTGCCATTTAAATAATAAAGAGGGAATACTAAATCTCGCGTTGTGGTATTCGCTATTTGCTTTAAGTCGCTGTCGCGTAACTCTTGGCGCACTTCGTTATGTACGTTACCTAGTGCATTGGTTGAACTTTTACCGTCGGCTTGGCTTGTTAATGTACCGCCCAAAATAGCTTTAGACATTGTTTTTTCCATTAAGCCAACCATATATTCAAATGGTTGCTGTGTGCCTTTTGCCGCTTCTTGAAAGTCTATTTCCATGCCTTTGGGGATAATACCACCCGCGTTATGACCAATGCTCATTACGGCATTAAGCAAAGTGTTTTTTTCATCTTGGCTTGAGCCTGTCGGGTATTTACCTAAACGCAGTGGTAAGCCATAAATTTCTAAGAATTCAGCTAAATCGCGTACACTGTAGTTTTTAAATAAGTAGGGCCACGCTAATACGCGTGCCAAACCAGAGCGAGCTAAATAGCCAGATTTAGTTTTATGACAATGAGAAATCCATCCAAAGGGCTGTAGTGCTTCACCTTCGAAACTGTTATTACGTAATCGCAGTTCGTTACGGTTTTGTCCTGGTTGTTGTGCAGGGTGAGTCATAAACCAGCTAGGGTCTTTAAATTCAATATTTGACGGTAACCAAATACCCGATTGTTGTTGCCAAGTTATTTCCTGATTTGAAAAACCTTTTAAAATACCGTCTGACATATCAAAAATAACATCATCTAAAAACGTCAGGTCTTCTAACAGCTCTTGCAGCATGTCAGCGTCTTTAACTTCGCTAGCACTGGCATTGCGTGGTGGTACTATTTTCCAGTCAACACCAAGCAAGGCTCTACGACGTTTTTGTAGTTCAGCAAAAACATGTCCGTCTTTCTCTTCCATGTCTTCGGCTAACTCGCATTGAGCAATAATATTGCCTTGCTCAGCACCAATAAGAATCTCAGCTAATTTTTGTGGTGATAATGCTCTGCTTGGGTGGTCGCTATAATGCGTACGCAAATGGCCTAGCTTAGCATCGTCAGTTTGCTTTTCTTTTAAATGTTTAATACGAAACTTGTTACCGTTACTGTCAGTTTGAATTGGATGCTTAGCCATGGCTAATAAGCTCCTTTATTGTGCTGCATTTGATTATCACCACTGTGGTCAGGGCGCATATAATCGTTTGATGTTTTTTCTTTTTCGTGAAAGGTACCGGCTTTAGCAGGCAAGTCCGTAAATTCAATAACACCACCGTCCATCCAACTAGCACGAATTGCCATAGCAAAGCCAACAGCAGCATCACCATGGCGTTGACGGCCATCTGTGCCTTTCGTGCTACCTTTGTCAATCTTTGGAATGCCATTGCTCATTTTAATTTGAGCCATATCATCTTGAATATCTTGATGGCGCGGTATTTGTAAATTGAAGTCTTCAAACTCGGCTTTAAGCTTTGGCATCCACTCCATATACCATTTATCGTTCAGCATGACTTGCTCAACCATGTCGGTACCATAACGCTCTGCAGCCGCTTCGGCTAAGTAACCGCCATTACCTGTTGCATCAAACGCCATGCCTTGCAACCGTGGCAACCGGTCACCAATATAAAACAACAGTTTTTTTTGCGCATCGTAAGTAAGGTTGCTCATTTCTAATAAAAACGGGACACGCTTAGTTAAATCTTTATTTATTTGTAACGGTACAAATACTGACAAATCGCCTTTACGGGCGAAATCTTCACCAAAAACATGATTTAAATCTGTATTAAGAGCTTTAATGTGAGGGGTTAACTCGGCAATCCATTCTTTATACTGAATCGCTTTATGCTGAGCAGACCAGGATAAAAAGTCTTTGTCTGCAGTAAAGCGGATTATCGGAATGCCTTTGGTCATGGCACTATCAACCAATATGCGCTTAATATAAACACCGCCACCTTGTTTAGGTACACAAGAATATTCTTCTAAGGCATCTTCTTCAGTGGCCGTATCGTTAAGTAAATTGGCTTTCCATTCGTCTTCTTTTGCTTGCGACCACGACTCTTTTTTAATTTGACAAATACGTTGGTATAAACCCTCGCTACACGCATCATCAAGCGTTATACGGTGAACACTGTAGCGTTTTTTACCTGCACGACTGTCTTGAATAATATTATTAAATAAATTGTCGGTACCGTTATGCGTACTGATAAGGCGAACTTTAGCGCCCCACATGGTTAATGCCAGTGCTGCCTTAAGTACTTCAGCTAAGCGCTCATGAAAGGCTGCTTCATCAATGGTTACGTTACCTTGCATACCCCGTAAGTTTGATGGATTTGAACTTAACGCCTGTATTTTAAAACCACTGGCAAAGTGAATGGCAAAGGTTAAAATTTCTTTACCGTCTTTACCTTCGTCGATAAAAATTTCTTCACGAATGTCACCTGCAGCTTTATCAAAAGCCTTTGCCCACATAGCACAAGCATCAATAAACTCACGGGCCATTTCTTTATTTGAGCCAACATAAAAATGGTTAGTACCAAAAGCGGCTTTTGATTTACTGGCATCTAAAACAGCATCGGCAGCTTCTGCCCAGGTTAAACCAGTACGTCGTGATTTCTCCGCAATTTTTAGCGGTGATTTATCAGCTAACCACCGTTTTTGATAACCGAGTAATAATTCATTTGGGTCAAATGGCACAAAATCGCCCACGGCGACAGCAAGCTTAGTTTTCTTAACATCGAGCATTAGACAATACCTAATATTTTTTGCTTAATGAGTTCAGCGCCATCGGTCGTTAATCCCAATTGAATAGCTGCTTCATCAATTTGGTCGGCAGCGGCATCAGCAAAGGCTTTCTTGATTTCTTTTTCACGCTCTAAATTTAAAATAGAGGCTTTTTCAATACGCTGAATGCCTAACGCCAATTCACCAATTGTTTTAGGATCAAGTACGTCGTCAGGGTTTTCGTTGGCTTTAACTAATAACCGGAACGACTGTGTACGCAGCATTTCCATCAATAATTTACTAACATCGCCTGTTGGCTCGGTACCTAACTTAGCCACCCATATTTCAGCCATTTGGCGTGCCTGGCGAATGTCATGACCGATGGTTTCCATTTGCGTTGAATAACGATTAACGCCTGATGCCGATAGTTTTAGCTCTTCGCTTAATCCAGCCTCATCAATAAGCGTATTAACCGCGTGAAGAATGTCTTTTTGTTGCAACTTGTTATTACGCAATAACTCGTCAAGTTTGCTTTTAATAGCGCTTGGCAACAAATCAATTTTAGAGGGCTTGCCTCGTTTCTTACGGTCTTTCATCATTGCTCCTAAGCCCGTGGGCGTTTTACGCCATCAACGAAGCTAATGCCTTGAGCTACGTCTTGGCCACGACTTGTTAAAGTAGCAATCATGTAGCTATCTTTACGCTTAATAGTGACTAAACCTTGTTCTGCTAACCAACCTAATTGAGTGCGTACTTGGTCATTACTCATGGTGTTGCCAAAAGAATCACAGGCATCTTTTATGATGCTGTCGTTACTTGAGTAATTAAGGGCATCAAGCGCAAGTAATATTGATAACCGTGCGTGTTGATTTTGAATGTCTTGTAAAGGCATTATTTTTGACTCCCTTTAATTTCATTTTCTACGAGCATGTCTACTTGGTTATTCATGCGTTTTTGTAATTGATTAATGCCTGTTAATAAGCCTTTAAGCTCTTTAACTTCAGATTCAACACGGTGAATAGTTGTTTTGTCGGGCAAGTCATTTACCTTTGTTTCAATTGTATTAACTCGCTGAGCAAGCTTTGAATGATGTTCATGCTTGCTGTAAGTCAGTTCAATTTCGCTCACTCTACTAGTTAAGTCACTGTGATCTTTCTTCTTAGAAAAAGTGGCGGCAAGTGCCCACACTACAATGATAAAAATAACGGTTAGTACTACTTGAATAATTGTAAAATTATTAACAAACCATTCCATTGCATTAACCTCTCAGGTGTTTTTGTGATGCTTCATGAAGCTCTTGGTCGGTAATGCAGCGCACAGCATCAACCGCATTCACCCGTTCAATAGGAATTACGTGACCGCAATTCAAACAACAGCGAATACCATCAATAATTAATGGTTTTTCCTTTTTACTTTGTTGCCGATTTAAGGCGAGTTCGCGTTGGCGTTCTTCAACACCACTTGCACGATCTAATAAATCTACCACGGTTATTCCTTTGGTTTTTTTACAATCATTTGGTCAACTAAGCCTGCAGTAGCACAGTAATCAAGACCTATTTCTACGCCTTTGCTTAACATTGTTGCTTTAATTTGTGCTCTAAATTCAGGGCTAGTAGAGCCACAATAAACACGTGATACATCACCAAGCTCGTAGCTTGAACACGCAGTTACCGAAACTAGTGCCGCAGCTAGCGCTATTGCTATTACTTTTTTCATATTCCCATCCTTCTTTTAGGGTGATTTTTCCAGCGAGGACCGCCAATTTTTAATGCCAAGTACATTGCTTTGGCTTTAACTTTACCTACGCCATCTGCACGTATTGCGTCGTAAAACATGCGATGTACTTGCTTGTGAGGTCTTGTTTGCGTAAGGCAATAAACGTCGTGTATTACACTGGCCCTGCGATAATGTCCGTTGAACGGGGAGCCAATTAAATACCAAAAAAAACGAGGGATGCTTGCGCCGTCAATAACGCATCCTGCCGGAGCTGTCCATTTAACGTTATTAACATCAACAAAAGAAAAATCTGCTGACAAGCGCATTCTCTTAGGTTCATTTTCAAGCCAATGTGTGTCTACTTGACCAATGAAATAAGGTTTTTTTATACTTTTGCTCATTTATTTACTCCAAGCGCTTGTGCCGTTTTAGGCAGTAGATTTGCTTGACCTGTTTTTACTTTCTTTATTGCTACGTCAATATCAATAGCTGTTACGCTATTCCAGCCACGTTTGTATTGATTCGCTTGCTCAGTGCGCTTGTAAACGCATGTGTATTTAAAAGGAACTTGCTGTAAGGCGTAGAACACCTCTGCACGTAAACGGGCCGTTCTGCCTTGTTGAAAGCGTTCTTGACTACCCATTATTCGTAACCACCAAAGCAGTCTATTGCTTGGGCTTCAAACAATACGGTAAAGGCGCGATCTAACCAGCCGCGAAGAAACTTAACTTGGTTATGTTGAGATGATTCTTTTACTTTTTTGGCGTAGCGCAAACAACGGCGTTTGGTGAGTTCATGCAGTACAAAGCTGTTAGATACACTCTCTAGCATGGCTAGGGTATTGGGGCCGATAATGCCGTCAGGGGTTGCGCCTATAATGCGTTGTAGGCTTTTACGGGCAAAGGCAGCGCTTTGGTTAACAGCAATATCAAATACAATAAGGGCGATGCATTGGGGAAGTTTGTCGCATTGATTGGCGAGCCAGTAGTCTTTATAAAAAATATCTACGGCTTGTTCACGGGTTAGGTTTTCAGGGTCTACGTCACCAATTCCGTCTAGGTCAATATCAATAAGGCCGTCTTCTTTACCGTCGCGTAAATCAGATATACCAAAGTTGGTTTTGCCACCAAGGTCGCTTGGGTCGTTTACATAACCACCTTCAGCACGAAGAATATGATTAATGGCATTTAAGGCGATAGGTGACATGCAAGCCGCAAGCGGCAAGTTGTTTGTTATGTTATGGGGATTTAATTTTTTCATGCTGTCAGAATGACAGCATGTGTGGTTAGCTAATATTAACCTGAGTTAGTAAAATCAAAGGGCTGCGTTATACATCAATATGAAAGATAAACTAACAAGAACTACTGCTGAGAATAAAGAAGTATACAGTTTGATATATACCCAAGTAGCTTTTTCATTTATATCTTCTAAAACAGTCATGATTTCTGACTTTTCTTGTGGGTACTCATCGTTCAACCGATTAAATAAGCCTTTATATTCTTTAGAAATAGTATCTAAAACACCAAATTGCCCCACTAAGTTTAGAACCAAGAAAGTAGCTAATATAAAAACTGAAATTAATACAGCAATGTTTTTTATAAATGCTAAATCCCCAATTTGATAACTTTGTATTTGTGTAATTGCAAACCAAACACCCGCTGGCATTGTTAATAGTTTGGCTACTGCGCCATCAAAAACGCCATTTACCCGTTCAACATACAATGTGGCTTTTTCTTGGTACTCTTTTCTAACTTTATCAAAAGTATAATTATCAACATAGTTTTGATAACTCAACGACAAATCCATTGAAAATGCATTGAAATGACTTATAAGATACCCAAATCGTAGGCTTTCACTCCTACTACTTAAAAAAGCAACTAACGCCTTACAAACCAGTGACACTTTAGCTTCATGGTGTAAATCTTTATCTAAAAAGCGTTCTAAGGCTTCTGTATCAAAACTATGTTCCAAATTAGATTTTTTTAATTTGTAGCTTAATTGTAGCGCTCGTTCATATACTACAAGGTTTGGAGTACCTGAACTGGCAACTGCTACAGATGCTAGTAACTGGTAAACTTTTGCAACGTTTTGATAGTTTTTAAAAGTAGTATTATTATCACTGGAAGTGATTAGTTGATAGTCATCAATAAGATATACAGCTTCAATAGGTTTTTTTACATATTCTTCGTAACTCAGTAACGTATCCCAATCTCTACAAATAAAAAATTTACTATGTATTTTTTTTGTGGGTAATTCAATTTTGGCCTTATAAGCTAAGTGTTCAACTTTAATTTCTGCAAAAGTGGCTTCATCGACAAGGTTATCATCATCATAAAAAGATATCGAACCAGAACATAAGCTATTCTCATGTAAAATCTTTAGCGATTCAATAAGTTCATTTGTTAAAGCAATATAGCCTGTAAGCATTGAAGACGCATGGTCAATCCTCTTTTCAGAAAGCTGCTCGATGATGTCTGCATATAAACTTAAAGTAATAAGGTTCATTTTTATTATTTAGTGTCCGCTTTAGCTCTTATTTCGTATTCTTCCAAAATTTCATCTTTAAGTGAATCAGGTATTTCATGAAATGAAAGTATACCATCTTTATAAATAACTGTTTTATCTAACTTGTCACGTTCAAATGTGATAGTCACACCGTTACCTTTACCTGAAATTTTTTCGTAATGCCTAAGCTCGGTAGGGTCTATCGCTAACTCTTCGCTAAGATCGTGTTCTAATTGTGCTGTAGCTAAAAAATCATCTGAAGCAGTAGGGAAAACGGCCTTTGCTATTTCAGTTAATAGTATATTATTTTTTTCTTTAGTTTGCTCTTTGATAAAACTAAGTGCCGTGGCAACTTTTTGTTGTGCTTGATCCGTGGTTAATTTTAACTCCTGAGTCGCATATTCAACAATCGCTTTTCGTAGGTTTTTTGTTTCTTTTACTGCAGCAAGTTTATCTCGTTGACAACCGATAAATTTTTCAAAATAATCTCTAATAACACTAGAACGGCCTGTTTTAAACTTAATGTAGCGATGACTTAAACCTTGTTTCCATTTGGTTAAGTTAACCGATGCACCTAAATGAAGTTTTTCTAATTCTAAAATTTGAGTGCTGATGACATCGAGTTTTTCTGTGTCTATATCAACACCTTCGCTACGTTGTAATACTGCAATAGCTAGCCAGTCTTCATTTCTATATTCATAATGGTAAAAAACAAGGTAGCCACCTTTTACTGATGATAAGCTATTACTAAGAAGTACAGTCTCATACCTATTAGTTAAATCTTGTGTCATTTGAACAAAGTCAGAACAAGTAAATGCTTGATCATAATATTTATCTAGTTTCTGTTCAAAAACTGGAATAGCTGTATTATCACCATCGACACCAAACTCTCCAATATTTAATGAGGTGCTTGAAAATAATGTAATCAGGTCCTCGGTTAATTTTTCGGTTAAGCCTGCGGTACTGTTTTCAGTATCTCTTAATTGCTTTTCTAATTTTTCACCATCTTTGTCACGTTTAACCACATGAATAATTACATGTTTAATCGACATATTAATTCCCTCTATTTTATTATTTTTTGTTTTATCTTAATTTATTGTCTACAGTTGTTTTATACATCTAGCAAGGAGGCCAAGGATGGCATTACTCCTATTGCATCGAAATATCGTTTAATACCCACTCACCACCAGTTTTACCAGTAACCGTACAAGCATAGTTGTTTCTTATTTTTGCATTAAAGCTATTTTTAGCATCCACATAGCCGGTAACGAGATATTTAATTTCATCTTTTCCACCGCGGCGGGTTTTCTTAAGTTGGGTAACGTTAGAATTGCTTAAAGAAGAGAAGTCAGCACTTGAGGGAACTTTTAATCGAGCTTCAACAAACTCCATGCAGTAAACAAAAGCATAGCTAGATGTTGGTTCTTTAGTTTTTGCTTTTTCTGCTAAATTATCAGAACAAGACCTAAATCCAAATAGCACCAGTAACACAACAATAAGCGCTATCGCACCTGTAATCATTTGAACTTTAATTGAATCTGCGGGGTTGCTTACATCACAATGAGGGCACTTTGCGATATTAGGCGTAACCACTTGAAAACATTTTTTACAGGTAACTATTTTATTTGTTTTATTCGGTTTAGTTGTGGCTGATAAAGAATAGTCTTCAATATAGGGCTTTTCGTCTGTTTCTTTAAAATTACCAGCTCGTCTTATCCAATATTTACCATGTTGGTCTTTATAGAACTTAGTTCCTCTAACTCTAATTCGTTCTAATTTTTCATCTTCCATAATGTATATCCTTATTTTAAATTAGTTAACCAATAGCAATTAAAAGCTTTAACTCTTATAACTTAAATCTGTCATTTCACCTGTTGAAGGGCAAAAATCACAATTCCAACCGCCTTCATCATTGTAATAATACTTACCACCTAATTCTGATGTATTTTTACCTAGCTCTCGGCTTATTTGTTGGAATACTGAACGAGTATTGTCACGTTCAATACTACCAAACATTGAAAGCTGTAATATTCTTTTACTACCTTCATCATTCTCTAATAAATCAATGCTAATACATGGATCAGATGTGAAGTCTATTTCTATTATTGTTTCTAGTGAAGGGTTTGATTCACCACTACTTTCAACTGATGCATAGGTGCTACTTGCGCTGACAAGTGATTCAACACATATAAGAGATTTACCGCCGTCAGGCTTTATTTGAGAAACGGGACCGGTGATATTTGACTGTATTGTCTTCTCAGTATTAGTAATAACCGCTTCCATTGAAGCAATTAACTTTTTTTGTAAAAACGATAAGGCACGATAGAACTGTTGCTGAGGAATAAAGCGGTAACGACTTCTTTTGTCTTTAGGAGGAGGTACTGGCGTATTGCAATAATCATTTAAATCAATCCAAAGCATTACTTCAGGGTTTTTTTGGGGATGAACTAGTAAAGTGTTACTGCAAATTTTATTCACTAGCTCCCTTAATTCTAACGCTTGCGAGTTAGAAATAACACTGTTACTCCCCGCTATATAATGGTGGTTATGAATATCACCACCTGCTTGCTGATTTGAGCTACCGCTAATACCTTGGCTATTCATTTATGCGTCACCAGCCACTTGTACGTTATTATTTCCTTCGATACTTTGTTCTAACTTTTGGCTATTACCGACTTGAGTATTGCCATTTCCTTTAATGCTTTGCGAACCCGTTGAAGCGATTGCCGAAGGCTCTACTTCTTTTAATGCTTTATTTAATCTTTCTTTTAGCTTTTTTTTAAAATCATCTGACATGTAAATACTCCTTATCTTTTATGTCTAGGCAACTAATTTTAATATGGGATAAATATCTTCTTTGGTAGGAATTGCATGCTTTAACATAGCTTGCATAAGCAATGTTTCTACTACTTCACCTTTTGCCTTTGGATTAAGGCTTAATTGCATTTCACTTAGCACTTCTTCAAGCGTTTTTACTATCGTTGATAGCTTTCCTTCAAAGTCAAAATGAGGCGTTTTAGGCTGATTTGATATTTCTATTAAATTATCCGAACGCACTCCTGTCACTATATATTGCACATCAAAACCCAATTCAGCTAGTAAACATAGTTTATCTGAAGGTATTGGTGCGCCAGACTCCCAACGGGTATAAGAAGCCCGACTAGATTGAATTTCCTCTACAACTTTAGATGCAGATAAACCCAATCTTTTTCTTTCTGATTGCAAAAAAGTGCTCATATATAAAAAACAAGTATTGACAGTGCTCATATTTGAGCACTATACTTTCCCTACTTAAACAAAACCATTAATCAAACCTAGCTACAACTAGGCAAACAAAAGTGAGTTTACTATGAATTATGAAACAATCAAAACTGAATTACGTAAAAAAGGCTATTCAATGTCTATGATTGCAGACGCATTGGGCTGCACACCCGTTAACGTTCACCAAGTTTGCCAGGGCAAGAACAATAGCTATCGCGTTGCCAAAGCGGTTGCTACCACGCTTGAGTTAACCGTGAATGATGTTTTCCCTACGAGTTACCAAGACGTTCAAAACTTCCCTACCAGCCGTGCAGAGCGTGTTGATGCCCTAAAGCAACGCTTAGCCAGTTAATTTCTTGCACTGGGTGCAAATAACGATTCACGAAATTTTTCAGGGGTTAAAAAGTAATAATGAACATAACCACGCAAACCAAAACCACGGCACAAGTCAACCAGCTTCATCATAGTGGGGTCTTTATGCTCAATGGACCATGCAATTGTGTCGTAGCGAATATGGTTGGGCAATTTAGCCAACAGTTCAAACAACATTCTGATGCTGCCCAGCTCTTCGTTGGTAATAACATTACTGATGTTACACCGTGTATTACTCGTATTCGTTTGGTGATGCATGACGCTTGTATCCTGTTTGTTCAATCAATGGTTAATAGCTTAGAGCCTCGATTAACGTTAGGTCTAGAGCAAAACGAACTGTATTTTTGGAAACGTGATCAAAGAGGTGTTTCTAATGGCTAGAACAAATTGGAAGTGCATTGTGCCGCACAATATGAATCATGCAATTCAGCTATGTAAACAACATGCATTAGATAATAAAAATATGAGTGTTGCGCGTATTGCTGACCACTTAGCAATTACTACTGACACGCTATATAAGTGGCTTGGTAATGGTCGAATACCTGCTAACCATGTATTTGCTTACGAGCAAGCGTGCGGTATTAGCTTTATTACTGAGTACTTAGCCCACAGCCAAGGGTATTTGTTAGTTAAAGCACCAACGGGGCGTAAAGCAGAACATAAAGACTTAAACAAGTTGCAACTATATATGGCGCAAGTAGCTGCAAAAATTATTGAAGCGAACGAAGGCGATTGCACCGCACAAGATGCAATAGATCACATAAAAATACTTATGCAAGATTTAGCTTATCAGCAAAAAAATGTAGCAGCCGTTCAGGTACCCCAGACCCAATTTGATTTAACGAGTTAACAAAATGATTGATAAAAAAAGAAGATCAGATGATTTGATTTTTAAAACTTCCCCCCGTTGGAAGCGTATTCGCTTAAACATTATTGAATTTATTGTGGTGCTAGCTGTTTTATTTCTGTTTTTTTATGCATGCCATTTAGTAGAGGTTTTAGCCCAATGAGTGAAATTAATAAAAGTTATTTGTCAGAGCAAGTACAACGTACTTTACGTGTAATCACGATTATGGCTGGTAATGAAGTAAATGGTATTAGCCCTGGTGAAATTGCGAAGATTGCTAAAACATCTGCCGCCAATATCACCCGTATTTTAGCAAACTTACAACAAGCGGGTTTTGCTGAGCCATTACCCGCTGATAAAACGCGTTTTCGTTTAGCACCACCGTTAGTGCAACTGGCCAACACCGTTGCCATGAACTTTAGACAACACCAACAACAAATACAGCAAGAAGCCCATAACTACGGCTTATTAGCAATATAGGAATACTTATGAATAACGATAACAATCAAGAATTAGCAAACGTTTCATCAGCGCAAGAGAGCGTTATATCTGATGCCAAAAATATACTAGCTTCAAAGCAAGATGTATTAATGGCAATTGGACAAGTTCAGGCATTTGATTTCATTCAAAAACTGACGACTGTCGGCAGTTTAAAGTCACTATCAGAAATAAAAGAATCCAAAGCATACAAGGGCTTGACCTACAAAAACGAAAAGGGAGAACTGACGACCGTCGGCACTTGGGAAGAGTGCTGTAAAAACTTTCTTGGTTCATCTAAAAGCGCTATCGATGAAAAATTAATAAATTTAAATGCTTTTGGTGAAGAGTTCTTTGAATCAGCCCAACGCATAGGCTTAGGTACTCGTGAACTTCGTAAACTTCGCCAATTACCCGAAGAATCTCAACAGCTTGTCATTAACAGTGAAGAAGTTGATTTAGGCGATAAGGAAGCAGTCAAAGAACTCATTGAAGACCTAAACTTCAAACAAGTCACTGAAATATCTGCATTAGAAGCCAAGGTGAAAGAAGCCGAGTCAACGGTTGAAGCCGTACGCGCTAACTCTGCCACTAAGCAAAAAGAGCTTGATGAAGTAAAAGAAATTGAAGCCAAACGTCGTTTCAGCCAAGAGCCTTGGAAGCATCAAACCCTTGATTTAGCAAAAGGCATGCTAGAAGCGCGTGTATTAATTGAACAAGGCGTTAATCAACTTACTGAAATATTCAAACAAATTACTGATGTTGATTCGCCACTTGATGAAAAAGCCACAAACTACTGTGCACGTAGCATATTCAGTGAGGCAACCAATGTTAACGATTTGGTTTATGCCCTTACCAGTGAGGTGTCGGGATTGCTTAGCACTACTTTTAAAGCTGATTTAGATGCAGTTGACGTATTAACTGAGCTTAGTGAAAACAACGAATAACGCGAATAGTTAGGGAACTGGTTATGATTTCAGAAAATTCAAAAAGTGATTTATTACAGTTTGGTAAGCAATTACAAAGTGCCAAGCATGGTGAAAAGTCCGTTATTGTAAATGAAGCGCTTAGCCATTTTGGTTGGTCTAGTCATCATACGCTTTATCGTGAGCTTAAAAAGCTAGGTTGGACTAGTGGCAAGCAAAAACGTAAAGATGCTGGAAAAACTAGCCAAGACGAACAGTCGTTATTAATGCTTGCTGCTATGAGTAAAACCAGTGCCAGAGCTAACGGTAAAACGTTAATGGAAACCCCTAACGCCATTAGTGTACTGAGCCAAAACGGCTATACCTTTAAAAGCTCTAGCACGGTTAACAAGTTATTAAGAGATCGTAACCTTACCGCCAAACAAAGCAAGCAAGATACTACGCATGGTCACTTTAGAACAGAACACCCAAACCATGTACATTTGGTTGATCCGTCATTGTGTGTACTTTATTACCCACCTGGTAGAAGTGGTATGCGCGTTCAAAAATTCACTACGTTTGAAGAGCAATATAAAAACAAACCTGAAGCGTTAGAAAAGATTAAACACTTAAGGGTTTGGCGTTATGTGATGGTTGATCACTTCAGTGGTTTAGTGACTGTTAAATATTATGAAAGTGCCGGTGAAAGCCAAGAGATTTTATATGATTTTTTAATTTGGGCATGGGGCAAAATATCTGGCTCACCATTTCATGGTTTACCGCGCACCATGTATTGGGATAAAGGCAGCGCTAACACCAGCAAAGCGGTTAAACATGCCTTAAGTTGTTTAAGTGTTGAAGACATTGCTCATACCACTCATTTAGCCCGTGCAAAAGGCGCAGTTGAGCAAGCGAATAACTTGGTTGAAAAACTACTTGAAGGCCGTTTGTTATTTGAGCCGGTGACCAGTGTTGATGAATTAAACGTAATAGCGGTGCAATGGCAAAACGCCTACAACGCCGATTTGCTACGTAACTATAACGCTAAGCATGGCCGTCATGGTATGGCGCGCACTCAAGCATGGCTTAAGATCATGCAACCTGAATTTATTCATCACCTACGTGAATTACCAGCACTAGATTATTGCCGTTATATATTCACTCATGAACCTGTGGTTCGTACTGTGTCGGGTGAATTAGAAATTACCTTTCGCCATCCAGTCGCTAAAAAGTCATTAACGTATAGCGTTGCCGAAATTGAAGGTGTATTCGTAAAACAAAAAATATTAGTGAACCCGATTGTACTGGGCGACGATGCTAAAGTATTAGTGACTATTCCCCAGCCGTTAGGTGACGACATTAAATGTGAACTAGCGCCAGTAGTGTTTAATGACATGGGCTTTAGAGTTGATTCACCTGTATTTGGTGAAGGCTTCGACACTAAAAAAGATTCCGTAATTGATAATAACCAAAAGGTATTAGATCGCATTGCTTTCCCTGGTCTATTGGACGAAGAAATTGATAAAGCCAAAGCGAAAAAAGTCACGCCGTTTAATGGCGAAATTGATGCGCTTAGCCATATTAAAAATATTGATTTACCTGCAGCAATAACCCCTAAAGGCAGCACACTTGATATGCCGTCTGAGTTTGTACCAACCCAAGCAAAACCACTTTCACCATTAGCATTAAAACTAGCTGTAAGTAATGCGTTAGGCCGTGACTTAGAACAATCAGATATTGATGTTATGTCTAAGTATGAAGAGGTTTATGTTGAAGATATTTCCTCTATTGTGGCTGAAATATTAAACCCTAAACCTACAACACTTAAATTAGTTAACAATTAATAAGGAGATCACCATGGCACATACACATAAAAGTTTAATGGTAAAAACACTTAAAAAGCACGGCATTAATCAGCTAGATATGGTGGCTGATATGAGAGCACACGGCTCACATATTTCAAGAACTGCATTGCTTGATTTAATTCGCTATGGGCTATGGCCTAAAAGAATAAATCCTGAATCTATTCGTGAATCCTTCACTCGTTTATTGGGTGAAGACAACCAAGAGGAAATAGAAAAAATGCTTAAAGCAGCACCAAAAGGTGTTAATTCGACAGCCGCTTACCAGGTGCTGCCGTTATTAGCTAAGTATGAATTGAAACAAGCCGATTTACGCAGAGCTATGGAAGAGACAGGCATTAAGCTTTCACCTTCTGCAATAAGTCAATTATTACTTCATGGCAAGTGGCCTATAACAATTAATGCCGAGTTAATTAAGGCTGCTGTTGAAAAGTTTATGAGTGAGCACGTAAGCACAAATGAACTAATGACCATGTGGGATGAAACCAAAACTAAAAAAGGGAACGCACCAACAACAATAAAAACAGTACAACCCACTTTAATTTTTGAGCAACCGGAGCGCGAAATGCTTTACCAAAAAACTATGAATCACTTTAAGTTAACCCGTCACCCATTTGAAAACGAGGTACACGGCATTGATGATTTATTTATGAGCCAGTCGCAACGTCGAGTACGTGAAAGCATGGTACAAGCCAGTTTAAATGGCAGTATTTTAGCGGTAACTGGAGAATGTGGCGCAGGTAAAACTGAGTTACGCAAAAGCTTTTATGATTATGCGAATCAACATCATCCTGAGTTATTAATTATTGAAGCGATGGTAATTGATAAAAAACGTTTAACGGCAGCGATGATTTTTGATGCATTAGCAGAAGAACTACAAATAACCAGTATGCCAAATGGTTTAGAAAACCGTGCACGTAAGGTGGAACGTACGTTAAAGCAAAGCGCTAAAGCAGGTAATAAACATGTTTTGGTTATTGAGGAAGCGCACGACTTAAGCAACGCAGCGATTAAACATTTAAAACGTATTTGTGAGTTAAGTGATGGGTTTAACCGCTTGGTTAGCGTTATTTTAGTTGGCCAACCCGAGCTTGAAGCAAAACTGAGCTTGTCTAATTTTGATATTCGTGAGTTTTCTTATCGCTGCAACATTATGACCATGCAGCCGCTTGGTGCTTCGGTTACTGATTACATTGCTCATAAGCTAAAGCGTTGCAATGTAGATATCACAAACGTTATTACCCCTGATGCAATTGAAGCCATTAAGACGCGCTTACAAGGTGTTGTGCAATACGGTATTACAAAGAGTAACGGCAGCAAAGATATGACTTACCCGTTAATGGTTAACACTTTACTGGTTAAGGCCATGAACGAAGCAGCAAGTGCTTTTGAGCCTAAAATTACTGCCGAATTAATTGGCATGATCAAATAACTAATTTTTACTGAGGATAGATGAATGAGTACAGCAACAGATAAACCAAAATTCTTATTAAATAGCAGAGGTTTTCAAACACCTATTGCAGAAATAAAGCCACAAGACTTATTAAAACACGACTTGGTTGTTGAGTTAACCCAACAGGCTAAAGAGCAAAGCAAGGCGCATGAAGACTTTAAACGTAAAGTTTTTAGTGAAGTTAACGATTTAATTGCGTTAGTGGCTGATGAATATGATGTGAGCATTGGTGGTGCTAAGGGCAATGTTTCGTTAACAAGCTTTGACCAAAAGAAACGTATTCAAGTAGGTATAGCGGATCAAATCTCTTTTGGCTCTGAAATTGATATTGCTAAGCAGTTAATCACTGAAGTTATTGAAGAGGAATTAGCTGACACAAGCAGCTTTATAGCCCAATTAATGCGTGATGCCTTTGAAGCTGATAGACAAGGCCAATACAACAAGAATCGTATTTTAGCTCTTCGTAAATATCGTGATTCGAATAAGTCTGATAAGTGGGGAATGGCGATGAAAGCTTTAGATGAAGCCATTATTGCCAGTAATTCTAAAACTTACATTACGTTTCAAGAACGCAATATACAAGGGGCTTGGGTTCAAATTCCGTTAGTTAGTAAGAGTTTGTAATGATTAAAATCCGTGGGCGTTCGGCATGCTGACTTATTAGCTATTGCCCATTATGCAATGTTGTTGCGTATCTCAGTGAATAAACGTCTAGCCGGGTGAAGGACCTCCAATTGGTAACTACGCCAAGGGTGACAAAGTAGGACCCCTTAAGCCCCTTAATTGGGGCTTTCGGGTGCAAAAACAACAATGGCGAAAGCCTATATATAAGCAGAGGAAGTTATGCATACATTAGAATTTACAACTGAACAAGTTAAAACCACATGTAAGTTTTTACATAATTTAGATGAAAGCACTTTAGTAACAACAGGTTTGAGTGAAGAAGAACAGGAGTGCTTTTTTGAAGTATTCGGTATGTTTACTCTTGAAAATGATGAGATAGCAGTTGATGAATATAACGCTACGATAGAGGAAGGCAAATAATGGCTGCTCAATACCGCCCTAAGTCTTGGTATATCAAGCTAATTCACATTGCAAAAAATCAACTACAGTTGGACGATGATTTATACCGTTCAAACTTAAAAGAACTTACAGGCAAAAGCAGCTGTGCTGACATGACGATCCCTGATTTGGTAAAAGTACTTGAGCACATGAAAAAATCAGGTTTTAAAGTAACTAGTAATAATAAGCCAAAATTAACAGGACCTCATGCAAAATTGTTCTCACTATGGCAAGAAATGGCTGACGCTGGCTATATTAAAAACCGCACTTACTCTGCTTTAGAGGCTTGGGCGACAGCTAATTGTAAAACAAAGAACGGTGGCGTGCCTGTAGCTAAGCTTGAATGGTTTACACCAATGATGTTTAGCCAAGCAATAGAGCAATTGAAAACTTGGAACCAACGAGAGCTTTGTAAAGCAAGGAATATTGAAGCATGAAGTTAGCCCGTTGCCCAAGCTGCCATGGCCATTTGCATTTAGATACATTAGTTCAAGACAGTAGCGCTAAATCTTTGTTGGCAATAGTGGCAAAGTTAAAGCCAGCATTAGCAACAAATGTTATAGGTTATGTAGCGCTTTGGCGTCCTGAAAAGTCAGACCTTAATAACGCTCGAGCAGTTAAATTGATTAATGAAGTACTTGAGCTATCAAAAAATGAGCAAGCATTAAGTGCAGCCCTGGAACAAACCGTTTTAACAATCCAAGCAAAGCGCCAAAGCGGTATGTTTCAAGCATTCAAAAACCATAGCTATTTAAGCCAGGTGTTGAAAACGATGGAAGAGAAGTTTAACCACCCAACAGCTAGCGCTACTAAAGTTAAAAACTCAAAAGCTGTTGTTAAAAACTTCTATGAAGAAAGCAAAGAAGTTAACGATGCTATGTTCCAAAAAATTCAAGATCAATATAGGAAGTAACACAATGAGTTTACCTGAACGTTCTGCAGGCTTTCTAATGTCTACAATCTTACACCTTGAAACTGAATTAAAAAGCTGTGGCATTGATAAAGATACGGCTGAAAAAATATCTCACAGCACCGTTGATAATTTAAGAAAGGATTATGGCGGCGAGCACATCTATTTCCCTAAAGGAAAAGAGCTTGATGCCATATTAAAGCATCATGAGATATATAAACGCTGGAATGGTCATAACCAAGTAGAACTATCAAAAGAGTTCAATATGACGGTACCGGCTATTTACCGCATATTAAAGAAAGCACATCAAAAAGAAGTAGACGAACGCCAGAACCAACTGGCGTTTTAACTGATAATCAAGATGTTCAACTACTGCAATACAAATGCAAGCAATCCGTCAAAAAAACAAAGTAGCTCATACTTGATCTGCCATTTTTAAATGCCAGAGTTTAACTAAAGATATATTTGGTATAATCTAGCAACTAGATTTTAAAAAATTTAAGGCTTCTCGAATAATGGATAATTCATACCCAATACACGGATTATTGAAATTTTTCTCATGTAAAGAGCATATGGATAGTTTTAAACGTGGGAAAGTTAAATTTGCAACTCCGCATTATTATCGCACTAACCCTAACCCTAATATAGCTGACCAACTTGAATCTTGTATTGAATTTTCTACTGATACCAACAACTTTGAAAAAATAATATCGAAATATGAAGGGGCTAATGGCATCGATATTTTGAAGAGTAAAAATAATTTGTTAATCTGCCCTAATCATGAACCTAAAGATGCCTTTATACAATGTTGGTTTGCACTTGGATCTCACAATAAATTTGAAGATAGCTTGTCAAAAATGCTTATGAATTTCGGTAGTTACTTCGTGTTTTTAGACGTTAAAAAGATAGAAACTTATAAACAACGATTACTTAAAAAATCTGGATTGAAAGTTAAAGGGAACATCGTCAATTATACCGATGATAATTTAAAACATTCATTGATAGTGAAAAAACAAGATTTGGAATATCAAAAAGAATTTCGTTTTTTTCTCGGTGAATGTGAGAAAAATAATGCTGAAGACCGTTTTTTCGAATTGGGAAGTTTGAAGCCAATTCTAACTGAAATGAGAAGTGGCAAAGTTATAAGTGCTGACGGAACTATAACATATTTCACTTCTGGTCATAGTGAAGTGGTTAAATCAAAATAAAAGTCTGCTACTGGCACAAAGTGATCGCTAATAATTATAAGACAAATGACCATAATGATGGTGTTTGCGGCAGTTAGAAAAGGTTAAGCCTATAAAACCAAAATATCAGTTCAAGTTTGAGCTAAGACAACTAAAAGTAAACCACCAACTGATTTTTACTATATTAAAATAACTTTCAAATACTCAATCATTTAATTCCGCACAATTTCACAAAATTTCACACTTTTCTCTGTTTTCTTGTATTCTTTTCTCTCTTTGTATCATATTTGGGCGTTGGTATGACTCCCCACGTCAAGTTAAATACACTGATCCTTATTCACTAATTTAAGAATCCTTTATATTCACTTCTATGATTAAGTGAGTTAACGCATAGAATGAAGCAAGTAATTTCGTCGGTTATCATGCTGATATTCGTGGATTATTAACCTGTTGGTTAACAGCGCCTACCTTACTCATTTCGTCGTGGAAGAAAAATTTGGGACACCCATCAATTAGCAATTTAAATAACAAGTTGTGTTATTGATACAAAAACTAATCTAAATCTGTTGTAACTCCGTTATTACTAATAACTACATTGTGGCAAAAGTTAGCGGCCTTAGATAGATACCCAACGACTGTTATGAGCTTGTAGAAGTCATTGGCCTCAATTCTACATTCGTATTTATAATGACTGGCAACAAAGTCACCACAGCGGTCACTCGAAACAACTGAATTTATAAATACATGTTAGGGTTTAAAGCGTGATAATAGCTAGATGTTTTTTTATTGGGGTATTCAAGAGGTTTGTGAATACAAACCCCTGGTAAATAAACTAAAACCATTTTTTCTTTTTGAAGATCCAAACTTGTAATACCACTACAGCAATAAGTATTAAGATAAAAATACTGAATGCACTGGTGTTATCCGAACCTGGGATACCGCCAACGTTAATCCCTAATAAGCCGGTTAAGAATCCTAAAGGAAGAAATATTGCGGCAACAACCGATAGCACAAACATTCTGTTATTCATTTGTTCGGCTAATTTATTGTTTAGCTCCTCTTGGCAGACAATTGCTCGGTCTTTAATAGAATCTAAATCTTCAATGTAGCGTGTTAAATGATCAGAGGTTTCTCGTAATTGTATTTTTTCTTCGTTAGAAAAAAGTGTGATTTTATCACTTACTAATTGAGTCATCGCTTCTCGCTGAGGTGATAAATAACGTCGAAGAGATATAATTTGTCTTCGTAAGTCAGAAAGCTCATTTCGTAGATCATAACTATTTGCTGCTAGGGTGTTCTCTTCTATTTCTGATACATTATCTTCTATTTCATAAAGCGTTTGACTCATTCTTACGATTAAATTTTCGGTCATTAAAGTGATAAATTCAGACGCACTTTTAGGGCCACAATTGTTATCAAAATTAGTCGCTATATCTTTGGTTGATAATAACGTACGAGCACGTGTACTGATAATATTATTTTTAGTGAACCATATACGGATAGATACCATATCTTGAGGATCACTATTAGGTGCTAAATTTACCCCCCTTAATGATAATAATACTCCGTCATTAAGCATGGTTGCTCTAGGGCGAGTTTCATCATTTAGTAACGCGCTAATAACAACAGGGTTTAAGTGTTCTTGCTGTTCTAGCCATTGTTTTGTTTCGTCTTTCGTATAATCAAAATGCAACCAGTAAGGGCGATTACTTTCTAACGTATCGAGTGATGAAATAGTGTCGTTTGGGCTACTTTGATCAAAATAATAACCATAAATGAACGCTGCTTGACTCATAATTACCTCTAAATTGTTATCTCTAACAAAAGTATAGTTTGTTATAAAATGTTTATAACAATAACAATGTACCGCAGCCTAAGAATGCGATAAAACCAAATATATCTGTGACGGTAGTTAAGATTACAGCTCCTGACAAAGCAGGATCGATTTTAAACTTAGTTAGTATCCAAGGGATCCAAACTCCAGATAATGAAGCAACTAGAATATTACCTAAGATCGCGAGACAAATAGTGACTGATAACATAGGATTTGAAAACCAATAAAAAGTAATTATACCGATGACTGTTGCCCAGAGTATGCCATTTATTGCTCCGACTTTTAGTTCTTTATTGATGATAGCTTGTCTATTCGAGTCACTTATTTGTCCTAATGCTAACCCTCTAATAATTAGCGTTAATGTTTGACTACCGGATATTCCTCCCATTGAAGCAACAACAGGCATTAGTACCGCCAAAGCGACTACTTGTTGTAATGTAGCTTCAAATAATCCGATAAACCAAGAAGCTAAAAAAGCGGTTACTAAATTAACACCTAACCAAATCGCACGGTTTTTACTACTTAGCCATACACTAGAGAATAAATCTTCTTCTTCACTTAAACCGGCTGATTGAATTAACTGATTATCTTTTTGTTGTTCTTTGTATTTGTATGCTGTATGTAAGTCTAAGCGCCCAGTTAAGCAACCATTTTCGTCGATGATGGGTAATGCCAATTTACCTGAAAGAATTACTGCTTCAGCGGCTTCATCTATATTTTTAGTACTGTCTAATGCTATAAACTCTTCATCGACTAACTCGCTTAATGGCTGTTCATCATTTAAAAGTAATAATTTATTAATCGCTATTTCACCGAGTAAAACAGATTTATTATCAATAATATAAATAACTTCACTACAAGCAGCTTGTTTTTTTGAGCAAATTTTCTTTGCTGACGATACTTTTAACTTAGCAAGGATTTTGTGCTCATCAAAACTTTGCCAATGGCCAACTTCGTCTTCTGAATAATCTTGTGCTTTTTTGAAATGTTCGCGCTGCTTTGCTGTCATTTGAGAAATCGCATACTCAATAAAGCGAACACTTAGATCTTCGGTAAGTTCAAGTAAGCTATTAGCATCTAATTTATCAAACAGCGGTAAACATGCATCATCATCCATAGCATTTAATAGCATTTGCCTAGATTCATTTTTCATCTCTAGGAAAATATTTTGCTGGTACTCACTACTGAATTCTTTCCAAAGCATTAAACGAGGTTTTATTGGAAACGCTTCGAGTAGAATGGCAGTATTTTCGGGTAACAATTCACGTTCAATTTCTACGGTAAGTGCATTGAGTGGTAATTCATGAGTAAAAAGCTCATCTACTTTTTCAATATATTCAGGTAATAACTCTAAAGACATTACTTTTCCTAATAGGCCGTTGTTCAATAAATTTTTTTAATCAAACTAAGTGAAATTTTACGTTTTAATCTATGATACATTTAACTATAGAATCACATTATTAACTATTAATAATGTGATAAATTTTATGGAAATGCCAAAATTACAGCCCTTTGCCATTAAGACACAACGTTTTTCGTTTTATTCTAAGCTATGGCGTTTACTTTTTAGAAAAAGGCAATGGCAACTTGTTGAAGATTGGCATTATGTATTACCAAATAAAAGGGTCATTATTATCCCTAAGGGATTTGTATTTGACGGTAGCTCCTATCCATCAATCGTATGGATCTTTTTTTCACCGACAGGGCTGCTATTAATTCCAGTGATATTGCATGACTTTTGTTTTAAATATAATTATTTATGGGCAAAGCAGGGGGAGCGAGTATATAAATTTAAGGCTGGTAATGGTTTCTTTAAATGGTCAGCATTAATACGTAATGTCGGTATTGAAAGGAATGAATTATTGTTGATTGACTATTTTATGTGGCTTGTTTGTATTAGTTTTGGTTGGATAAATTGGTTTACTTTTCAAAGAAAAAAATCAGTGGAGTTATTTCCTGTTAATGCGAATAAAAGCATGTAGTTGTATAGTTACTGTGAGGTAGTTTCTAGAATGACGATAATTATTCATTTATTAGTTATGACTGAAGATGAGTAATTTAAGTGAGTACTTTATCGATCACGCTCTATTTAGGTATTCTCTGATCGTTATTACCCTGTAGGTAATGAAAATAATGGGGAGCTATGTAATTTAGGGGCTTGTGTATCAAATGTTATGTCATCGATTGACATTTTGTCACAATATTGTTCAATAGCAGCGATGTCTTTAGTGCTTATTTGTAATAAATTTTTTTGCATCATGCCGTCAATGTATGCGTTATTACCATTTAAATTAATATTAGCGACTGCACTATAGGGCTCTCCATAGTTTTCAACACGTATAGCTTTCACCATTTTTACTTCGAAAATCCAATCATTTATTTTAATATGACGAGTTATTTTTTCATTCATCTTATATGCCTCTTGTTGATATATAACAATTATGATTTTTCTTAATTGTTCGATCCAAAAAGCTGACAGCATAAACTATCAGCTAAGTATATTAAACTAACAATAACTGGACTATATTTAAAAAATGCTATGACATCATTGCTATTTTATTAGTAAACATTATTTGTTAGAACGTATAGGTAGCACCTAAGTAGAAAGTACGGCCGTTTTCAGTTACATTGTATAGTCTGTCTGCTGAGTCACTGTACTGTTCCTCTTTCACATCAGTTAAGTTGGTACCTTCAATGGTTACTTTTAATTGTTCCGATATATTGTAAAAAGCTGAAAAATCAACATAGGTGGTTGCATGGTAACCACGTTCATCTTCATCACTATTTGATGAGACATCTGAAATATAATCACTACGGTAAGCTGCGGAGATACGTGTTCCCCAATTTTCTTGCTCAAAATAAATGGTAAAGTTGCCTGAATGCTCAGATAATCCAGGGAACGATTTAAACTCATCAACTCCAGTGTTACCCACATTGCGATACAAGGCTTCGCCATCGGCATAAGTATAATTAATAATTAGCCCCATATTATTTAGTGGCTCTGGTAAAAAGTCTAAATCTCGCTGAAATGCCATTTCATAACCGCTAATATTGCTTTTGTCGGTATTAATTGGCTGAATAACCGTATATATGGTATCTGATGTTTGTGGATTACCATTGCCATCAACGTCACCTAAAAATGATAATGAATAGCCAGTATTTCCATAGGCTAATGAGGTTGTATTGGTAACAATGAAATTGTCAATTGATTTAGTAAAGTAGGCGGCAGATACATAACCGACTTCATCGAAGTAATATTCTATTGCTGTTTCAAAATTAGTTGATTCAAATGGTTGTAGTCCTGGATTACCTGCAGAAATGCTCAGACCATTTGTTGAGTTAGGATCATTTTGTACTGTTCCTGTTGCATTTAATGCCGCTAATGAAGGGCGTGTAACATTTTTTCCAATACTTGCCCGTATCACTAGGTTATTGGTCGCCTCCCAAGCTAGATTTAATGTTGGCAATACACCAGAGTATTCTTGTGTTACTTCGGTAAGTTCATTATTGACTAAACCTACGGAACTAATATTTGTATTGTAATATCGAGCACCTATATTGCCACGTAAGAAGCCATTAGAAAAATCAGCACTAAATTCGTATTGTAAATAAGCGCCTAAGGTCTCCTCTTCTACTTGGTTTGAATAGCTAGCTTGAGGTAAGTTACTATCAATGCCATAGGCATTTAATACGCTAGGTACGTCAACAACTAACCACTGTTGTTCGTTATGTCCTGTATAGGTATAAGTTACATTAGGGTCAATAATATCGCTTATATCTCCTTGTTCCCATTCGGTACGTAAGATATTGTCAGTTTTGTTTTCCCATGCTTCATTTTTAAAGTTTTTTAAGGAAATACCTGCAGAGATAGTACCAGCATTATCTAACATATAGATTGTGTCTAGCTTGGCAAGGTCAAAGCTATTCGATATTTGATCTTCTTCTAGATCTATTTCGTGGTACCTATACTCATCAACGTCGGTTACATCATAGCCATAGGTGTTAATGCCATAAAATTGATTCTTAGTATAGTCAATTGTTTGATCACCAAAGGATTCCAAATAGACTTTAGTGCTTCCAGTATCAAAATCACTATTAGCGTGACCAACTAATGCTTTTAAAGTGAAGCTATCAGTGATGCTCCATTCACTATTTAACACCATTTGGGTTAATGTAGTATCAGCATTTTGTTGACGACTTTCTGAGTGAATCGCTGCGTTTTCAAAATGTGAATAGATTACTTCGTTACCCGCATTATATTGTATATCGACTAAACTTGAGCAAATAGGTGCGTTAGCTTCTGCTTGGATACTACTATAAGTTGGGCCTGTGCAGCCTAAAGCAGTAGAGCTTGAGCCTCTACTTTGCAGGTGAAATTCATTACGGTCGTTATCCAAAACACCGTATAAGCCATCAAACCCTATTTTAAAGTTACTACTAGGACGATACTGCAAAGCAACGGTTGCACCAATACGGGTTTGTTCATTCTCAAATGAAGAATAACGGCTACCGCGTGAAAACCTTAGGTCACCACTGTTAACAGCATCTTGGTTTTCCTGAGATAGAGCCGAAATATCCGACCCATCTGCATTTTTTAATCGCCAACGATAGGTATTAAAGCCTTGTTCATTGGTATTACGTTTGCTGTAGGCGATCGATGCTAAGGCACCAAAATTCCCCCATGTATTCGAAATTAATACAGCTACTCGAGGACTTGTACCATCGGCTAAAGTATTTTGTCCTATTTGACCACTAATCGCCCCTTTAAAGCCATCATAATCAAAAGGTTTTGCAGTTACTAAATTAACTGTTCCACCGATGCCACCTTCATCCATGTCGGCTGAGAAAGATTTGTTCACATCAACACGGTTAAATAACTCAGAAGCAAAAATGTTAAAATCAAAAGCGCGTGAGCGACTGATTGAGCCACGACTATCCATAGCCGAAGATGAAGTACCTAATGCTTCCATTCCATTAAGCTGAACTTGGGTAAAATCTGGGCCTAAGCCACGTAATGAAATTTGTCGGCCTTCACCACCTTCACGAGTAATGGCAACACCAGGAATACGCTGCAATGCATCGGCAAGGTTAAGATCTGGAAAGTCAGCGATATCTTCAGCTACAATTGAGTCTTGCGTACCCAATGCATTTCGTTTTAAGTCTTTTGCTTGAAGTAAACTACCGCGAAAGCCTTTAATTTCAATTGTTTCTATGTCACCTTCATTTGTATCCGTTTGTGCTAAGGTCGTTATTGATACAGAGCTGAGAGCGCCAATAATAGCTATAGTTAGTGTCTTTTTGGCGAAGTGCTTTTTCATGTGAATCTCCGTTTATAATTTACTAATGAGCTCGCAAGGGGCGAATGATGAATATAAAGTAAAGCTTTAAATGCTGAGTTATTGATTTAGAAAAGGATGGTACATAGCTTGTGTCATTGGTTAATTGAGGTACTATTCTCTTAGGGATAAATTTAATCAATGTTTTGCCTATTAACGTTACATTTGTGTAGTGGGAAGTAACTTTTTTGAATTGGTTCAATTATTTAGCTTTAGTTAGAGCGCACTAAATGATCAAAAAAGCCGACTGTAAAGGGGGACAGCCGGCTTAAGAGATCAAACTAGTGATTAACAGCCGAGTAAATACTAGTCTTCTGCATTGGCCATATCTGATACTTTCTTTTTCAACTGAGCAATAAAACTATTGAATTCAGTTTCTTCAATTTGGCTATCTTGGTTGGCATCGATATTATTGAATTCTTCTTGCAAGAAGGTAAGGTGAGAAACAGCAACTTCATCTTGACTTAACATGCCATTAGCATCGCCGTCTAATTCAGCAATTAATGCAGGAAAACTAAGTTGTTGTTCTATTTTAGGTTGAGCATTTTCTACCGTTGCACTTAGTTTATCTTCAGCATTTACAAAATTAGAAGCAAGAGCCGCAGTAATTACCATTACAGTAACTTTGAATAAATTAATGTTTTTCATTTTGATACCTTTTTATTTGTAGTCGAGCAACGCTCGATTTGTATTTACGATAAAATCCATAATGAGTTAAATAAATCAGTGTATATGCATTATTTATGCTCTGTTATGTGTTCGAAAACTGTGATTGCATACTCCATGCCTATTTTGTAATTTGTTGTTTTTATTGGTATATTTTTTATTTTTAGGTGTTTTTCCTAATAGGTGTGTCTCTTTTTGGAGACAGGTTTATTGGTGTGATAAAGTTTTATGAAATTAAAAGTCCTTGTTTTAAAATAAATCTTTATAAATCAATGGGTAATAGAGTCGTTTTTTATTCTGATATTTGTCTCCAATTTGAGACATCATTGTATTTACATTAAAAATGACATAAAAAGGCGTTGAATTAATGATAAGGAGTTGTTCAGGGTGCTTTGGCTGAAGAAATTGAAGATCGATCTTGGTAGTAAATTAAATCGAGTAAAATCGTTATCAATAAAGACATTAACTTTTTTGGGATTTACACTCGTTGCATTGCCTTTAGTTTTAGCGCTTTTATACAGTGCTAAGCAGGTGAATGAACTCTCTAAGCAAGGGGCTAGTTCTATTTTTACTGTGGCAGAATTAATTAATACCAACCAAAAAATAAATAATACATTAAAGAAAATGGAAAGGTACGCTAGCCAATACTTAGTACTGCAAGATATTGAATTAATAGATAACTACATTATTGAACAACAAATATTACAGGCAACCAATGAGAAGCTACATCAGTTTGATGATAGGGTAATTAAAGAGTTGAGTGAACAGTTCTCAACAGCAATACTTCAGGTGCACCAGAGTATAATGATTCCTAGCACGACGACATTAAATACTGATAGTGTAGTGGTGGTAACGTCTTTAGAAGAATTACAGAGTCAGTTTAAACGGTTGATTAATATTAATGAGGAAATAGATACGCGTAGCCGCGAGTTTATCAGTCAACAAGCGCAAGGCATCAAAGATGCTACAGAGCAAGTAAGCCATACCTTATTACAAAGCCTATTTATTATCCCAATTTCATTATTAATTGCAGGGATATTTATTGTATTAATCACTCAGCCTCTCAAACGGTTAATTCTAAAAATAGGTAGACTTCAACAAGGTAATTTTGAACAAGATACTAATTTACCTACGGACTATGTTGCTGGTTTTCTTGAAATTAAAGAGATTAATGATGCATTAAATCGTATGAGAGGCCGCTTACATGCGCTAGAGTTACAAAAATCGAGCTTTATTAGGCATATTTCTCATGAATTAAAAACGCCATTAGCCGCAATACGAGAAGGTACAGAGTTAATTTATGATAACAGTGTTGGTTCGCTTAATAGTGATCAACAGGAGATAACTAAAATTATTCGTAACAGTACAACTCGATTACAACGGTTAATTGAAGAGCTACTTGATTTTAATATTGTTTTAGATTCTACAAGTTTGCAAGATAAGGAAACGATTAATTTGTCAGAACTTATTGAACAAGTCTTAAATGATAGAATACTCGATATTAAACGCAAAAATATCATAATAGAAAAAGATTACCCGAATATCACTATTGAAAGTAATATGAAGCAACTCAATGTTATTATTGATAATTTATTATCTAACGCTATCAAATATTCACCTGAAAACGGAATGGTAAAAATATTCGCGGTTATTTGTAATAATCAGTTGGTATTTTCCGTTAGCGATCAAGGGAGCGGTATTGAAAAAGAGCAACAAGGTAAAGTTTTTGATGCTTTTTATCAAGGAACACCAGCCAAAGATTATAATATTAAAAGTAGTGGTCTTGGTTTAACTATTGTGAAAGAACTACTGATGAGATTAAATGGTGACATTACGCTTATTAGTCAAACAAAGCCGCCTAGTGGTACAACAATGAAAATCATACTTAATAGTGTTGGTATTGGAGATAAGCAATGAATTTAGTTATAAATGCACAGGATATAAAGCAAGGCTTTAAATTCTATAAAGCTCTTTTTATTGTGTTTATTAGTATTGGAATTACTGCATGTCAAAATACTGTACCGATTGAGAAATCTTTATCGCCTCAAAGCACAGAAGAAGATGCCAATAATACGATTGTCACTAATACCGTTAGCTTTGGTCAGTATTATCTCAAACTTAAGACACTATCAGACGCTGAGCTGCAAAAAGAGATAGAAGAGCAACAGGCTAAAAAGCGAGCCGGTAATATTGAAGCTGGAATTAATTTAATTTTATTATATAGCTTGCCTAATTCTTCTATTCATAATGTTTATTCGGCTAAATCTCAACTAAATGAACAATTAAAAACGTATCAGAATTATCCATTGAGTACAGCTGATCAAGCTTTTATCCGTTTACTTAAAGATCAATTAAATCAGCAGTTATTCTTATTCCAGAAGTTAATTAATCAGGAGCTTGCTTATGATAAGCAAGTGACTAAAAATCGAATTAATGAGAAAAAGCAAGTGAATAAAATTGCAGCACTCGAATTAACCGTTAAACAGTTAACAGAACAAATAACTCAGCTGAAAAAAATTGAGCAAAATATTAGTGAGCATGGACAATAAATTATGAAATTATCAGATCATCAACCCATGACGAATATTGAGCAAGATAAAATTTTAATTGTTGACGATGATCCTAGCTTATTACGTTTATTAGGTATACGTCTATCTGCAGCGGGTTATTTAGTTGAATCTGCAGCTAATGCAAAAGTGGCATTGGGTATGTTAAAAAGTTTTCACCCCCAATTAGTGATTAGCGATTTACGTATGGAAGGAATGGATGGCATGGCGTTATTTGAACAAATACGTCAACAATCACCTAATGTCCCCGTTATTATTATGACCGCACACGGCACAATACCAGATGCGATTAATGCAACCAAACAAGGTGTTTTTAGTTTTCTAACTAAACCTTTTGAAAGCCAACAGTTACTTGAAACGGTTGCTCAAGCTATTCGTTTACAACCTTCAAGCTCTACTAATAAAGATAAAGAAGCGACATGGCGTGAGAAAATCATTAGTCGTAGCGCTATTATGGAATCGTTATTGCAACAAACAAAGCAGGTTGCTACAAGTGATTTTAGTTTACTTATCCATAGTGAAAGTGGTACTGGTAAAGAGCTATTAGCACAAGCAATTCATCAGGCAAGCCATCGTTCTGATAAACCATTTACGGCGATTAACTGTGCCGCAATTCCAGAACAGTTATTAGAATCAGAGTTATTTGGTCACGTTAAAGGCGCATTTACGGGAGCGGATAAAAGTTACCAAGGACTTTTTCAAGCCAGTAACGGAGGCACATTATTCTTAGATGAAATTGGTGATATGCCAATGGGATTTCAGGTTAAGTTACTCAGAGCTTTACAGGAAAGAGAAGTGCGTCCTGTGGGCAGTACACAAGCCGTTAAAGTTGATGTTAGAATTATTTCAGCTACTCATAAAAATTTGCAGGAAGCGATAAAAGAAAAAACGTTTAGAGAAGATTTATATTATCGTTTAAATGTGGTTGAACTAGAATTGCCGCCCTTAATAGAACGTCGAGAAGATATTCCTTTACTTGCTCAACACTTTCTTAATCATAGCAGTAAACAAACCAGTCTTGATATTAATGGTTTTTCGCAAGAAGCAATGGAGGTACTTATTGCTGCTCCGTGGCCTGGGAATATTAGGCAATTACAAAATGTTGTTGAGCAGAGTGTCGCTTTATCTCGAGAAAGTATAATTGTCGCGAGTTTAGTTAAAAATGCTTTGCGTGACGAAAGTAGTTCATTACCTTCATTTCAGCAAGCTAAAGATGAGTTCGAACGAGATTATTTAGCTAAATTATTAAAGCTAACGGAAGGGAATGTATCTCAAGCAGCTAAAATAGCTCAGCGCAATCGTACTGAGTTTTACAAGTTATTGAATCGACATCATCTATCTGCTGAAGCGTTTAGGGTAACTGAATAATATAAAAAATATTTAATCTTTTTTGACTTGTACAAAGTGAAGGCTAATTTTTCCTTGAGACGTCCAAGAGCAACGAGTACCTTGAGGAATAAATAGTGCTTCGTCTGTATTAATTATGTGTATATTTTCTTGTTCATCAGTACAAATAAGAGTGCCACATTTAACTAAAATGAATTCATTATAAGGAAAGGCAATAAGCCCTGTTTTAAATTGTCCTCCTTGCCATACTCCTGCGGTAAATTTTTTGTTATAGCTTTGATATTCAACCTTTTTTTTGTAACCGTCAGACGTGTCTTGCCAAGGAGTTTCATTTTTTTCATCAATAAAAAAAATATCTTTAAGTTTTTCTGATATAGGTAAGGACTGTTCCGATGCTAGGTAAGTAAGGTGAAAAGTGATTAAATTAGCACTTTGTTGCCATTGATAAGTATAACCTCGTGGAATCACAAAGCTTTCTCCCTGATTTACCTTATCAACTTTACCCGTAATTGTGTTCTTTATTTCAGCAGAGCCCTCTACTATAGTGACGAACTTATCGCTGTCATGTGACGTTGCTCTTTTCATATGATTATTACTATCTTGAATGCCGACACTGAGCCCTAGTAATTTATTTTCATAATAACTCTGGCTAGATTTATTGTGTGCTGATAGTTTTAATAACATTGTATTGTGATCCGTTGATTCTACACTATGGTTGTTAGGAAACTTGAAACTTGAAACTTGTTATTTTTTAAGCTTTTAGTTTGTAAAATATGAGCTCGTAAGGCACCTATGTTTAAGGTCTTAACTTTTATGTCTATCTCAGGTAAAAATAAAAGATAGATAAAGGGTTTTTATTAGTATATAAAACAGACGTTGAGATGAATAGCTGATATTGTGCATCAAAAGTTACTCGTCGCATATGTTCACAATTAGATTTATCCTTTTAATGTGGCTATTACTTGCCCAATTACACCATAGAACAGACCATGAACTTACCTAAAGCTAGCCTTCTTGACGATGATTCATCATTGTTTGAATCGCTATTTGAATTCATCGCGAATGATATTATTGAAAAAGGTTACAGTATTCGACCTTATGCATTACCTGAAAATTTAACCAATTTATTATTACACCATATTACCGAATTACCTGAATCAAACTTTAAACGGGCAGGTATTGGCCGCGCTAAAGATCATATAATTAATGATTTTATCAGAACAGATGAAATCAGTTGGATAACAGGAAGTAGTGAAGCTGGCAGTGCTTGGATATCATGGGCTGCGGCATTACAGGCTTATTTGAACAGACGGTTATTTCTCGGTTTATTTTCTTTTGAGAGTCACTTTGCTCGTTATACCAAAGGCGATTTTTATAAAAAACATAAAGATGCTTTTAAAGGTGAGGGAAATCGCGTGTTATCTGTTGTGGTATACCTTAATCAACATTGGTCAGCAGATGATGCTGGCGAGTTAGTGATATACGATAAAAAGCTACCAGCTTCAGCTGCTATTGATAACAAAAAAGTAACGGTGATCCCAAGTTTTGGCACAATAGTGGTTTTTTTAAGTGAAGAGTTTGTTCATGAAGTTCTACCGGCAAAACGTGATCGTTATTCTATAGCGGGTTGGTTTCGCTTAAATAATAGTATTGCTAATAATATTGATCCACCAAGTTAATCTTATCGCTTTTAGTTTTCTTTTAAATTTTTCTTAACTATAACTGTCTGTTAGAGGTCTCTGCTTGTTTATTAAATAGTACTTAGATTATATTAATCAAGCAGCACAGGTTATTTAACTAAATTAAGAATTTCTTTAAATTCACTGGCCCTGCAATCTTTAACAAGTTCATATAAACACATTTCTAGCCCAGAAATATCAAGGCCTCTATTAATAAGTTTTTTTATTGCTAACTCTTTATTAACAAGAGTTCTGGCCGATATGCAGTCTGTCACCAACTGTACTTTTAAGCCTAGTAGATGTAAATGCAATGCTGTTTGATAAACACAAATATGTGCTTCAATGCCGCAAATAAGCCAAGTATCAACATCTATCGTGTTAATTTGTTCGATGAATGAAGGCTCTGCGCATCCATCAAAAGTAAATTTAGTAATTGGAGAGTTGGTTGCTAGTAACGTTTTTAGTTCATCAGTGGTAGCACCAAGTTTATCAGGATTTTGCTCCAGTAAGATAACTGGTAAATCAAGCGCTTTTGCTCCTTTGATGAGTTTTTCACAATTCGAAATTAACGTGTGACTATCATGAACTAAGCGTGCCAGCTTTCCTTGGATATCAACAACAATAAGACCTGTTTTTTCTCGTTTTAGCATAGTCACACCTTAACTTTAAATTTTACTTGTGTTCAATATATCAATAACAATATTTGGATCAAGCTTATTTAATTTAATAGAATCGGTATAATACGAACCATGACGACAATAAAGAATAGAAAACCATGATAGAAAAAATAAATACGTTAAATGATCTTTACCAATATTTAGATAATCTTTTTGATCAAGATGTTGATAGTGATACGCTCTTTGCCGGAGGCTATCTTCGCGGTTTAGTTTCGTTGGCCGCAACCGATAGTGGGGATGAACAACAAGCTATGTCTGCAGCCTTAGTGGAAAATGTTTCACAAAGATTAGCAAATGCAAAATCTGAACTTAGTCCACAAGATAATGCGATAGTCCAAAATTTCTGGTCTGTTGTGCAAGGTTTAATGTAATACGGATTAAGTTTATACTCTGTTAATGTATCTGAGATCCGAGGTATTGTTAAATTTTTCGTCTAATAATATCTCGAATGACAAAACGATTTGGACTTAAATTGAAAAGCATTTCGTTATCAACAGGGTAGGGAGTACCACACAAGTCAGCTGCTAGAATATCGGCAGCCAATGGTGCTGAACATAGGCCTCTAGCACCAAAGCCCATCATGACATATAAATTATCAATAACCGGTGCAATTTGATCATACTTCCAATTTTTATCTTTGGCTAAATGTGGATATATTTCAATGTGTTTTTCAATATCAGGCATAGCACCCACTATTGGCATATGATCAGGGGTCATACAGCGTAACCTTGATTTACTTCTAGCAATGTCACTTGTATCCCAACCTATTTTTTGAGTTAATTCAGGTAAGCAAGTTGATAACATATTTAGATTGAATTGATCTTCTTCAGATGTCGTTGTGGTTCTTGTACAGTCTTTATTAAATGTAGCGCCAATAGCATGCATATTGTTATGTTGAGGGGTTAAATAACCTTTATGACATATCACTGTTGAAAGGTCACTGATACTTTCATTGGTATTCATGTTGGTTACTTGGCCTTGAACTGAGCTAAAAGGTAATTGTTTTACCCAGTCAAAATCAATTATTTCTGCGCCTCCACAAAAAACAACAACACAGGCATCGAATTCACCTTTATTTGTGAGTAACGTCCAGTTTTTCTGATGACTATTGTTAGGTTTACCTGTTTCTATTTTTTTTATTTTATTTACTAATATATTATTTTCAACTTTTAATCGACCAGTGGCTTTTGCTGCATTGATTATTTGTTTAACCGCATCTTGCGGTGATATCCAGCCTGCATGTGGCATAAATAAACCACCATGAGTTAACTCTATATTAGCTAACTCACTTGCCTTGTTAGCATCAACCCTATGAATTAGTTTTGTTGGCCAAGTGGCTAACTCATTAAACTTCTGTTGACGTTTTTCAAGTGCCTCTTTATAGGCTATTTCTAATAAGCCACACCATTGGTGAGGAAAACTAAAACCATCTTCAATAATCGTATTATAAAGTGTTTTAGCTCGCCAAAATGCTTGTTGATAAAACAAACTAATATCATCGGCTTGTTGGTGTAATAAAGGATATAAAGCACCAATTGCGTTACTTGATGCGCCTTGAGCAAGCGAGTTATCTTTACAGTAGATAGTTACTTTAATACCTTGTTTAGTTAAAGCTAATGCGGCACAAGCTGAAGCAATACCACCGCCGATGATGCTGACATGTTGCGGTTTAGTGATAATAGAGCGAAGTTGATAGCCTTTTTTTGAATAAGGATTTTGTTGAAAAACGCCAGTTAACATTTCGTGCTTATTACCGATACAGGCTGTTTTTTGTGTTCTAAAGCCAACGTCTTGCATTTGTCGTTTTACAAAACCAGCGACAGTAAAGGTGGCTATGCTAGCTTCAGGTTTCGATAAACGAGCTATTTGTTCGAATAATGCCTTACTCCACATTTCTGGATTTTTAGCAGGAGAAAAACCATCGAGATACCATGCGTCAGCTAAATCATTTTTTAGTGGATTAAGGTTGGATAACCCTTTGGTGGCATCATTAATAATAACAGTGAGCGTGACTTTATTATTAAAAAAACTAAGCGAAAACTCTTCAACGTTGTCGTTGTCACAAGATAACTCAGGATATTGTGCTAATAGTAAGTTAGAAAAATTAGTTAATTGTGGTAGTGCTTGCAGTGATTTAACCAACTGTTGCTTAGTAAGTGGAAATTTTTCAACGCTAATAAAAGATAATTCAGGTAATTCCTTATCTGTGACTTCTTGTAATAATTTATGGTACGCCTGTAAGGTCAATAGAAAATTAAGTCCGGTACCAAACCCAGTTTCCATAATCACAAAACGGTCATCTTTGTGCTTTATTCTATCACTGATATTGTTTCCTAATAAAAAAACTTGTTCGCTTTGTTGATATCCAGATTCACTATCAAAGTAAATATCAGTAAATTGTTTAGAATATGGCGTACCATCTTGCTGAAAGCTTAACTCAGGGGATGATCTAACAGGTTTTTTCAAAAGAAACTCAACTATATACAGTGCATAATGTCTGAGATTTTACGTTAATTTTAGCGTTAGATCAGCGTAATTACATTTTTATTATTGTGATAACGTAGATATTCTATCAGTAACATTATATTATGGTGTACAGGTGTACGCTGGTTGGTCTGTTTTTAGTTTACTTGTTGTACCAGTTATTAGATTAAGCTCAGTATAATACTCAGTATTTTTTGTGTATCAAAGTCTGAACTTTCCAAATTCGTACTTAATTTTTTATTAAACAATGGTTATTTAAATGAAACGTGTAGTAATCACCGGTATCGGTATTGTATCTAGCATTGGTAATAATGCTGATGAGGTTTTAACCTCTTTAAAATCAGGAAAATCAGGCATTACATATTCAGAGAGTTTTGCTGAACAAGGGTTAAAAAGTAATGTTTGGGGTAAACCTAACATTGATATTAAAGATCATATCGATCGTAAAGCATTGCGCTTTATGGGTGATGCAGCAGGTTATGCCTACATAGCGATGGAGCAAGCCATTACTGATGCAAAACTAACAGAAGAGCAAGTTTCAGATTTTAGAACGGGTATTGTTGCTGGTAGCGGTGGTGCGTCGTCAGCAAATATTGTTGCTTCTTGTGATACTTTGCGTAACCGTGGTATTCGTCGTGTTGGTCCTTACGCAGTACCTAAAACTATGGGTAGTACAGTTTCTGCTTGTTTAGCTACACCATTTAAAATTAAAGGCGTTAACTACTCTATCAGCTCTGCTTGTGCAACGAGTGCTCACTGTATTGGTCATGCCATGGAGCTTATCCAGCTAGGTAAGCAAGATGTTGTTTTTGCTGGTGGTGGTGAAGAAGTTGATTGGTCTTTAGCTATGATGTTTGACGGCATGGGCGCATTATCTGCAGGTCGTAACGATACACCTGAGTTAGCATCACGTACTTATGATGCAGACAGAGATGGTTTTGTTATTTCTGGCGGTGGCGGCATGGTTGTTGTTGAAGAATTAGAGCATGCTTTGGCTCGTGGTGCACATATTTATGCTGAAATTGTTGGTTATGGCGCAACATCTGATGGCTATGACATGGTAGCACCAAGCGGTGAAGGCGCGGTACGTTGTATGCAACAAGCAATGGAAGGCGTAGAAGGTGAAATTGATTATTTAAATACTCATGGTACTTCTACACCTGTTGGTGATGTTAAAGAGCTAGGCGCTATTCAAGAGTTGTTTGGTGAAAATTCCCCTGCAATTAGCGCAACAAAAGCAATGACTGGTCATGCACTAGGAGCTGCTGGTGTTCATGAAGCCATCTATTCAATTTTAATGATGGAAAATAGTTTTGTTGCACCATCGATTAATATTGATAACTTAGATGAACAAGCAAAAGGTTTGAATATTGTGACTGAGAAGTTAGACAAAGAGCTTAACTTAATTATGTCTAATAGTTTTGGCTTTGGTGGAACTAATGCAACGTTAGTGATGAAAAAATATAAATAATAGCCTTTAGCGAGGGGACTTAAATAAAGCCATATTAGGTATTTACTTATTATGGCTTTTTTATTGCTTGCCTCTGCAAGTGCAGTTACTCTATAACTTAGTTTTTGAACACTCCCGCTAAATAAATAAATGAAAAATTAATGAAAATATTCTTCGATGAAAACATGCCTTACGCTAAAGAGTTTTTTAACGATTTTTGTAAGGAAGGGGACTTGATACCTTTCTCTGGGCGAAACTTAACAGCAGAGCAAATAATAGATGCTGATGTATTATTGGTTCGCTCAATTACTAAAGTTAATGAAGCGCTTTTAAAAAAGAATAAAAAGCTTAGTTTTGTTGGTACCGCAACTATTGGGTTAGATCATATTGATCAAACCTACCTAGCTCAACGCAATATAGATTTTCATTCTGCACCTGGCTGTAATGCTATTTCTGTTGCTGAATATGTTATCAGTAGTTTGGTGGTGTTAGCAGAACGCTATTTATTAAATTTAAGCCTATTAACGGTTGGGATTGTTGGTGGTGGTAATACTGGAACACGGTTAAGTGAAAAGCTAACAGCGTTAGGTATTCCATATAAAATTTGTGACCCTTTACTTGAGCATAATAAAGAAGATACAAGAGACTTTTCATCGTTAGAAGAGGTGTTAGCGTGTGATGTTATTTCATTACATGTGCCTAAAATTACTGATGGTGATTATCCAACCTATCATTTATTAAATGAAGAACGCTTAGTTAAATTAAAAGACAATCAAATATTAATTAATGCCTGTCGTGGTGAAGTCATTGATAACCATGCTCTATTAGCATTAAAGTTACAAGGCCATGGACTAAAAATTGTGCTGGATGTATGGGAAGGTGAGCCGGAAGTATTAACGCCACTTATTGAACATACAGAAATAGCGACAGCACATATCGCAGGTTATAGCTTAGAAGGAAAAGCAGGTGGAACAGAAATGCTTTATCAGGCATTATGTCGCCATATAGAAAAACGTCAGAATATTAGTCTTGAGCCAAAACGTAAATTAATTAACTTTTTACCTCCTGCAAATATTTCAGAAGTAAAATTAAATCAAGAATTTAATGAAGAATTGCTAAACCAACTGGTAAAAATGGTTTACGATGTAAGACGTGACGATGCTATTTTCCGTCAGCACTTATCAATTAAAGGTTTTGATAGCTTAAGAAAGAACTATCCGGTAAGACGGGAGTTTTCAGCGGTACAAGTTACCTTGTCATCTAGTACCTCAAGTGATGTGCCACATCGCTTAGGTTTTAATAAAACATAAACTAGCATTAGTTTAGCTAAATTTAACGAAAAAGAGAGAGGATCATGGCACAGAAATTTGATGTATGCATACTTGGCGCAACAGGGCTAGTTGGCAAAACCATTATGGAAATTTTAGAACAAAGAAACTTCCCAATTAATAAATTATACCCATTAGCAAGTGCTCGCTCTGCTGGAGAATTTATTGAATTTAATGGCGAAAGCATTGAAGTGCTTGATGCAGATAAGTTTGACTGGAGCTTAGCGCAAATTGGCTTTTTCTCTGCTGGTGGTGCAACGTCAGCAAAGTTTGCACCTTTGGCTGGTGATGCCGGTTGTATCGTTATTGATAACACCTCTGAATTTCGTTACGACGACGATATTCCATTAGTTGTGCCAGAAGTAAATCCAGAAGCATTAGCTGAATATAGAAACCGCAACATCATTGCTAATCCTAATTGTTCAACTATTCAAATGTTAGTGGCGTTAAAGCCAATTCAAGATGCTGTAGGCATTGATAGAATTAACGTGTGTACTTACCAATCAGTTTCTGGTGGTGGTAAAGAATCAATGGATGAGCTTGCAAAGCAAACGGCTGATTTATTACAAGGTAAGCCAGTTGAATCTAAAAATTTCTCTCGTCAAATCGCATTCAATGTAATTCCGCAAATCGATGTTTTCCTTGAAAATGGTTACACCAAAGAAGAAATGAAAATGGTTTGGGAAACCAAGAAAATATTTGGAGATGATAACGTTTTAGTTAACCCTACGGCCGTTCGTGTTCCGGTATTTTTTGGTCACGCTGAAGCGTTGCACATTGAAACACGTAGCCAAATCTCGGTTGATGAAGTTAAAGCATTGCTAAGTAATGCAACAGGTGTTGTATTATGTGAAAATGATGAAGATTTCCCAACACAAATTGGTGAAGCAAGTGGCCAAGATGATACTTATGTCGGTCGTGTACGTGAGGATATCACCCATCCAAATGGTATTAACTTATGGATTGTTGCAGACAACATTCGTAAAGGCGCTGCTACTAATAGTGTTCAAATAGCTGAGTTGTTAGTGAAAGATTATTTAAGCTAATAAAATACGATAGAAAAGTAGCAAGCTCAACTTATCCATTATAGTTTACTTGTTACTCTTAAGAAAATTTAAAACTCGCCGTTAACATTGTATAAAATATGTTAATTGCGGGTTTTTTGTTTTATATCACTAAAATATTGAGATATTTACGTTGAATTTGCTATTATTCCTAATGACAAACTAATCGTTGTATTAAAGCGACACCTTTAAATGGAATGATTTTTGCTTATATTTTAAAGATTAACTATTATCGAAATATTGTCAAATAACTGACCTATAGCTAATTTTGCAAAACAATAACTAGGAAAACTTCGATGCCAAAATTATTACACCTGTGCCTACGGCAGGTTGTTCTTAGCATATCAATAGCTAGTATATTAAGCGCTAGCCTTATCATTACTAGTGTATCCGTTATTGGTTTCCCTACTTTTGCTCAAGAAGCTTTACCAGAAAGAGCTGGCGTTCGTATGTTAGGCCCTAAGGGATCAGATGTTGTACGTTATGAACGTTATGGCCCTATAAATAAAAGTGATACGCTATGGAATATAGCGTTAACCGTTCGACCTGATAATCGCTTAAGTGTTTATCAAGTGATGCAAGCCCTATATCAAGCTAATCCTAATGCCTTTGTTGATGGTAATCTTAACCTTTTAGTTAATGGCGAATATTTAAAGATACCATCGTTTGAATATATGATGTTAGTTGACACTAGTGCAGCAAAGAAAAAATCTAGTGAAGACGAACAAGCATGGAAAAACAACTCATCTAAGAAATCGACCTCAGCATCAAAAACAGCTAGACGGAATGTTAATAAACAAGATTTAGATACCGTAAAAGTCGAGCTCAATGATCAATTAGAAAAAATAGATAGTGAACAACAGTTACGCTTAGAAAATATCCAACAGGATATTTTAGATTCTATCGGTGGTTTACAAGCGCTTTTAAAAGAAAATGAGGCATTACGCCAACGTTTGTCATCTTTTAATGATCAATTAGACACAATGCAAGCAGAAGTCGCTAAAAGCAAAGAAATTAAGCTACAAATGGATGATATGATTCAATTGCAGCAGGCGTTACTGGCAAAAGCACAAGCGAGAGAAGAAGAACTACTTTTAGAAAAAGAACAAGCCAAGTTAGATGATAATATTTTTAGTAGTCAATGGTTTGTTGTATTAATGGCAACATTACCGGCCATTTTAATCTTACTTTTGGCTGCATTTATCCTGAAGCGTAGGAAAAAAGAGCCTGCAACCCTAGAAGATTCTCCAAAAGAGCCATTAAAAGAAAAAACTAAAGCTGACAAAGTCACAGAAGAAGTTGAAGCGCCTGAAGAATTGTCGCTCGACGATGAATTATCATTAGATGAAGAACTATCTCTGGATGAAGAGTTATTACTAGATGATGAATTATCACTAGATGACGATTTATCTAGTGATCTTCTTGAGACTGATGATAGCGATGTTATACACCTTGATGGTGACGATGACACATTAAATGACTTAGACGATTTAGATGACTTGGATGATCTAGACGACATGATACTTGATAAGGAGGTTGATGAATCAGCCTTACTTGAAGGTGGAGAGTTAGATCAATCTGCACTTGATTCCTTACTGGCTGGCAAAGATGAAGATAAAGACGAGTCTCCAGAAGATGATGTTTTAGCAAATAATGAACTAGATCAAAATGATTTGGATGACTTGTTAAGTGGGCTTGATGATGAAGCAAATATTCAGGAAGAGGAGCCTTTAGTTTCAGAGGAAGTAGCTGAGTCTGAAGTAACCGACCCAGATGATATTGATGCCTTGCTAGAGTCTATTGGTGTTGATGCGGATGAAGCTATTGCAGAAGAGGCAGCTGAGTCTGAAGTAACCGACCCAGACGATATTGATGCCTTGCTAGATTCTATTGGTGTTGATGCGGATGAAGCTATTGCAGAAGAGGCAGCTGAGTCTGAAGTAACCGACCCAGATGATATTGA